>DASQIV010000621.1:0-5223 GCA_035631415.1 Pseudoneobacillus sp.
GAAAACTTTGTAAGTGAAGCGGTTATGGAAGCACAGGGTTCTGTGTTAACAAATAAGTACGCTGAAGGTTATCCGGGCAAACGCTATTATGGTGGTTGTGAGTTCGTCGATGTTACAGAAGATTTAGCGAGAGATCGTGCGAAGAAAATTTTTGGTGCAGAACACGCAAATGTTCAACCGCATTCTGGAGCTCAAGCGAATATGGCAGTTTATTTTACCATTCTTGAGCAAGGGGATACGGTTCTAGGAATGAATTTATCCCATGGTGGTCACTTAACACATGGAAGTCCCGTTAACTTCAGTGGTATTCAATATAATTTCGTCGAGTACGGTGTGGATGAAGTGACTCATCGCATTAATTATGAAGATGTTCGTGAGAAAGCGCTTCAACACAAACCAAAATTAATCGTAGCGGGTGCAAGTGCTTACCCAAGAGCGATTGATTTTGCGAAATTCCGTGAAATTGCGGATGAAGTTGGAGCATACCTAATGGTGGATATGGCTCATATTGCTGGATTAGTAGCAGCTGGCTTACATCAAAATCCTGTAGAATATGCTGATTTTGTTACGACAACTACGCATAAAACT
This sequence comes from Pseudoneobacillus sp., assembly GCA_035631415.1. Classification (GTDB taxonomy): domain Bacteria; phylum Bacillota; class Bacilli; order Bacillales; family Cytobacillaceae; genus Pseudoneobacillus. Next base: position 589 of record DASQIV010000621.1, read on the forward strand.
CTCCGCGGTCCACGTGGTGGAATGATCCTTTGTAAAGAAGAATGGGCGAAGAAGATCGACAAATCAATTTTCCCTGGAATTCAAGGTGGTCCATTAATGCATGTGATTGCGGCTAAAGCAGTTGCGTTTGGTGAGGCACTTCAAGATAGCTTTAAAGAATATGCGCAGCACATCATTGATAACGCCCACCAATTAGCGGAAGGTCTTAAAAAAGAAGGCATAAACCTTGTGTCTGATGGTACAGACAATCATTTATTATTAGTAGATCTACGTAGTTTGAACCTGACAGGAAAAGTAGCCGAAAAGGTATTAGACGAAGTGGGTATTACGGTAAACAAAAACACCATTCCTTTTGACCCGCAAAGTCCATTCGTGACAAGTGGTATTCGTATTGGAACTGCTGCTGTTACTTCTCGTGGATTTGGTTTAGCGGAAATGGATGAAATTGCATCGATTATTGCTGCTACCCTTAAAGATCATGAAAATGAGGCAGTTTTGGAAGAAGCAAGACAACGTGTTGCTTCTTTAACAAGTAAATTCACATTATATCCTGAGAAATAATTTTTTAAATGGAGGTCTGTCCTAAGTTGAGGGCAGGCCTTTTTTGGCTTGTATGGTTTCTAGGTTGGGAATTTTTCGGACTCTGGTTCCGTTATATGTGAAAAAAAGGTTCTTTTTCCTAGGCTATCGGACTCCTATTCCGCTATTCGCAATATATCATTCTAAAAAGGCAAGTTTTGATGCAATAGCGGATCCATTGTCCTATAATCTTTAAGAAACACTGGTTTTTAATAAAATAACGGAATGAGTGTCCGATTCGAAGCTTTAGCGGATTTTATTGGCCTTGATGCGATAATTTTTGTGGAAGACCAATATTAAAAACATTCTCTTGGGAAAGATAACCCATGAGGTGATCTAAAATGAAGAAATGTTATAGTGCGTTTGCTATTTTCATATTCCTACTATTATCCCCTATTTCGGAAATGAAAGCTTCGGAACATAAGGCTGATCCAGATAAGGTCACAAGAGAGGCCAATGGGCTTGTTACCTGGTACGGAGAATGGGTGTATTATTGGGGAAGGAATGAATCAGAAAAGGAAACGAAAGTGACGAATGCGTTTTTTCGTGAAAAATTGGACGGCAGTGGAAAAGAGATGCTCAGTGATTGGGGAGAGTTAGTTTGGAGTGGAAATTTCGATATTGAAAATAATTCGATTTATTATCATGGATATGAGTATTCAGGAGAGAAGAAACGATTTTTCTTAAAAAGGATGGACTTAGACGGAAAAAATAAGGAGATTGTGTTGGATCATCTTCCTGTTGGAAGTTTTGAAGTGGAAGGAAAGTGGTTCTATCAAATCGGCTATGATAACACCTGCCCAGATCATTACAAGAATGGAGTCATCTATCGAACTAACTTAGAGACGAAAAGATCGGATGTTTTAAAAAAATGTATCTATCCAAGGCTTTGGCCGATTACAGAAAAAGGTACGTATGTGGAGGATGAATTTTATCCGATTTACAGTACAAAACCACTAAAGTCAAAGTTTAAAGACGTCTGGAAGCAAATTGGGCATAAATCCCCTGTTTTTCTTGAACTAAATAGAGATGCTGTTTTTCCAGACCGAGGAAACATCTATTATATCATCTGGAGCCAGCAGGCGATGACACAGTATTTAATCAAATATAATGAAGAAACACAAAAAACAACACTAATAAAAGAGTTGCTGAAATACGGACCTCATTTACGGATGGTCAATGTACATCGTGGTTACGCCTATTTCGAATCAAGTCCATTTGAAGGTCATGGAAGAGAAATCCACCGATTGTCATTAACAGGGGGAGAGTTAAAAAAGGTCATCGACATCCGTAAAAAAACATCTTTCTCTATCATTAATGGTCACATCTACATCTACGACGAAAACTTAAAGATAGTATCTAGAAACCCTTTACCACATTAACGTACCGGGGGTCTGACCCCCGGTGCGTTAATACACTAAAGCCGACCGGTTGAAACTCTATGGAATATTAGTTGAACTGGTTGAACTTTTTCTGTAAAATTAGACGAAGTGTGTGTCGCAAATTATACATACATATAATGACAGGTTCTCACAAATTCTAATGATAGATAACGAAAAGGGGCGATTGCTGTGGCAAAGGTTTACGTTTTTGATCATCCACTGATCCAGCACAAACTTACATACATCCGTGATAAGCATACAGGTACAAAAGAGTTTCGCGAGTTAGTTGATGAAGTAGCTACTCTTATGGCGTTCGAAATTACTAGAGATATGCCACTTGAGGATATCACAATTGAAACTCCAGTTAGCCAAACGAAATCAAAAGTTCTTTCTGGTAAAAAATTAGGAATTATCCCTATTTTACGTGCAGGTATCGGAATGGTAGATGGAATTTTAAAATTGATTCCAGCGGCAAAAGTTGGCCATATTGGTCTTTACCGTGATCCAGAAACATTAAAACCAGTTGAATATTATGCTAAGCTTCCTAGCGATGTGGAAGAAAGAGATTTCATTGTTGTTGACCCGATGTTAGCAACTGGTGGCTCAGCGATTGAGGCAATTAACTCCTTAAAGAACCGTGGTGCAAAACATATCAAATTCATGTGCTTAATTGCGGCACCAGAAGGGGTTGCAGCAGTTGAAGCAGCTCATCCAGACGTTGATATTTACATTGCAGCATTGGATGAAAAGCTAAATGACCATGGTTACATCGTTCCTGGCTTAGGTGATGCAGGCGACAGACTATTTGGAACAAAATAAGAAAAAAGGGAGATGCCAGGCATTAAGGAATTTCGGGAAAGTGAAATTCCTCTTCGATTTTGTGAAGGATAGTGCCTGGCACCACTAGAAGAGGTGTTCTTTTTGAATAGACCAATTAAAGTCATGACGATTTTTGGGACAAGACCAGAAGCGATTAAAATGGCGCCACTTGTTTTAGAATTAAATAAGCACCCAGAACATTTTGAATCCATCGTAACAGTAACCGCGCAGCATAGACAGATGCTCGATCAAGTGTTGAATATTTTTGAAATCACTCCTGACCATGACCTAAATATCATGAAAGACCGTCAAACATTAGTAGATGTGACAACGAGAGGTCTTGAAGGATTAGACAAAGTCATGAAGGAAGTGAAGCCGGATATCGTTCTTGTACACGGTGATACAACAACGACATTTATTGCTAGCTTAGCAGCTTATTACAATCAAATTGTCGTTGGCCATGTGGAAGCAGGCTTACGTACTTGGAATAAGTATTCTCCTTTCCCTGAAGAAATGAATCGTCAGCTAACTGGCGTTATGGCCGATCTCCATTTCGCTCCAACGGCGATGTCAGCTGAAAATCTTTTAAGAGAAAACAAACAGAAGGAAAACATCTTTGTCACTGGTAATACAGCAATTGACGCGTTAAAAACAACGGTTAAAGATGAATACCATCATGAAGTTCTTGATAAAATCGGCAATGACCGACTGATTCTTTTAACGGCACACCGTCGTGAAAACTTAGGTGAACCGATGCGCAATATGTTCCGTGCGATTAAACGCATCGTCGAGGAACAACCAGATGTTCAAGTGGTATATCCTGTGCATCTTAATCCAGTTGTAAGAGAAATCGCAGCTGAAATACTTGGAGATGATCCAAGAATTCAACTGATAGAGCCTCTAGATGTAATTGATTTCCACAACTTCGCTTCAAGAGCGTATTTAATTTTAACCGACTCTGGTGGAGTTCAAGAGGAAGCACCTTCTCTTGGAGTTCCGGTTTTGGTCCTTCGCGATACGACAGAACGTCCAGAAGGTATTGAAGCTGGTACATTAAAGCTTGCTGGTGTTGATGAACAAACGATCTATAATTTGGCAACTGAATTGCTAACAGATCGCCAAGCTTATGAAAAAATGGCGAAAGCAACGAACCCATATGGGGATGGAAATGCGTCTAGCCGCATTGGAGAAGCGATTCGTTTTTACTTCAAGCAACTGGAAGAGCGTCCAGAAGATTATTTGCCACAATAAAAAAATATCAGGTGTCAGACACTATCCATGGTAAAAATGGATGTTATCTGGCACCTTTTTTTTTGTCTTCAAGCTCCATTCGAGAAGAAAGTGTCTTCATCAAGACACTTACACTTTTTGTCCCCTTCTTTGCATACTCTTCCACTTTCAAGACAAACTTAAGGGAAAAGAGGAGGAATTTGGATGAAGCGAGTTTTATTTTTTACAGCTATCTTAGTGATCATTTTTCAAAGCAGTGCGATAAGCAAACAGCCTCTTAGCCATCCGCCCATTCCTAAAGACCCACCAAATGAGGAAAAGGTGGCCATAATTTTACTAAAAGAAAAAAGCTCTCATTCTGAAATCCAACAATTAATAAAGCCGTATCGAGATTTAACCGTAAGACATATTTTTGCCGAAGTGTTAAATGGTTTTTCGATTAAAGGGCCAGCAGAGCAAATAGAAAAACTCAGGCAATCTCACGAAGTTCTTGATATATCACCCGTACAAACGTATAAGGTCGAAAGCAATGAAAGTGTGAAACTAATTGGTGGAGAAAAGGTACGAGGATATTTTGATCAAAATGATCAACGTTTAACGGGAAAAGGAATCACAGTCGGAGTCA
>DASQIV010000622.1:0-6811 GCA_035631415.1 Pseudoneobacillus sp.
TCCTCATAAGTTAGCTCCATTTCGGGAGTTTTTGTAGTGATCACAAATACTTCTACACCATTTTTTTGTAAATAAAGTGATAAGCCTTCTGAATGTCTTGCTAATCCACCAACAATATGGGGAGGGAACTCCCAAGTTAAAAGTAATATTCTTAACTTTTTAGACTTTGAAGTATTAATAGAATGGGTTCCCTTATCCGTTATTTCTAATCTATCCATTTACGATTTCACCTCATTGATGTTTTCGTAATAGCTATATGTGCTAACATTGTTTATCCAATTGGGTTGATTACCTACGTTATTTTCAAAAGTACGCATTTGAAGTGAGTTAGTATGTTGTAACTCCATTTTTGGAATGAATACTGAATTAGAGCGTAGTACAGGAAAAAATTGATGATTTACCTTGTAACCAATTTCTGTTATATAAGTTCTTTTCTGTTTTAAACCTTTAATAGTCCAAAAGCTTCGATCTTCTGCTACTTGAAATTCATAATATGAATGGGCATTTGCGCCATTAAAGTAAATGTCTGTGACATCATAAACTCGTAAAATGATCACTACTTGATTGACCTTATGTTGAAAATAGGAAGCAATCATTTCTTTCTGCCAGGTAGCGATTTTCCAATGTGAAACAAGCTTTTGTTCAATAGTTAGGGAACTTAAAAGATAGTGATCCTTTTTTTCGATTATATTTACATTCATATCTTCTTGCTTCTGGTTCTTTTTTTGTTGTAAATCTAGATTTGTATTTGAATATTTCAACCATTGATAATGTACCTTCCCAACCGTTGAATTTAACTTCTCGGCAATTTTACGAAAGGACATCCCTTTCCTTCTCATTGTTACAATTTCTTTTATCATGACGTCCCTCCTTTTCTGAAAAAATAATGATTATATGATTCTTTCCGTCCAATTATTCCAGTTTTAGTTAATTTAATGTTAGCATTGAAAGAAGTCTCCTACAATAAACGCAATTTGTCGTTTTTTGCTTCTCCATCTTGGACAAAAGTTATAGCGATAAAAAATATTTTTTTATATTCATTAAGAAGTTTCTTCGACAAAATTACTCATGCTTTTTTTGAGGTTAGTGACAAATATCCACAGAAATTGAAGAGAAAATCGAAAATTGTCATGATTAATGGTAAAATAGATTTAATTTTATTTGAAACAAAGATGAGGTGGCATTTATGATAACAATCATGTTCGGACTTTTAGCGCTTTCAGTATTCCTCATTTTATTATCATTCTTTATGAAAGATCCTTATGATGCTCTTAAAGAAGAAATTGATCAAATGACTCTACAGCAAGCTCAAGAAATGTATCAAATTAAGAAAAAGATTACTGTTTTAGAGGAAGAACTATTAATGGATGATTTTATTCAACAACCTAAAGTCTTAAAAGATTCCACCGTATCGCAAACAGTGGTCCATGATATTATTAAAAATCAAGTATTTGCTTTAGCTCAACAAGGTAGAACAATCGATCAAATAGCCGTGCAGTCCTCTCTTTCACCTGAAAGTGTATTAAGAATACTAAATGAAAATAGAGGCGCCCAGTATGAATAAAAGAAGCATCCGTGCCTTTAGTTTAGGGATATTTTTTGCTGTCAGTATAGTAGGATCGTTCTATCTTACATTTGATGAAAAGCCAAAAGAAAAGAATATTTCGATCCAAGACGCAAAAAAAGTACTTAAAGATAAGAACTATTTGATATATAGTCAAGAGGAATTTGAAGCTAAAAAGGAAAGACTGGTTGAGGAAACTACCGAAAAAAACAAGAAAGAAAATAAGCAGAAGGAAGAACAAAAGAACGATACGACAACTGAAAGTACGACTATTACTTATCACTTAGAGATTGTAAGTGGGATGACTTCAAATGATATTGTAGATAGACTCTATGAAGCTGAAATAATAAAGAATCCTAACGAATTCCAACGCTTTTTAGATAATCATCAATTCAGTACAAAAATTCAATTAGGTATTTTTGTCATCAAAAGCAATATGAGTTTGGAACAAATTGCAAAAATCATTACAAAAAGTTAAGAGGAGAGTGGATATCCCACGCTCCTCTTTTTATTACGAATTAAGATTGAATCTCTTTCCTTTAACTAGATAAAATACATGTTCAGCAATATTGGTTGTATGGTCTGCTGCTCTTTCTAAATAACGACAAATGAATGACAACTGTGTAATTTGTGAAATCCGTTCAGGATTTTCTTGATTCTTTTGTAAAAGTTCCTTTATTGTTTGACCATAAAGGTCATCTACTTGATCATCCATCTCAGCCACTTCTTTAGCCTTTGCGATATCATCTTCATTAAATGCTTCCAATGCTTGATTTAACATTATACGATTAATTTCGTACATTTTTTTTATATGTTCAATTGGTTTGATTAAAGGCTCATTTCCAATTCTTATTGTTGATTTTGCAATATTCACTGCAAAATCAGCAATTCGTTCAATGTCACTTGCAATCTTAATAGCAACGATGATACGACGCAAATCAATCGCAACAGGCTGTTGTGTAGCGATTAATAGAATGGCTAAATCGTTAATTTCCTCTTCTAATAAATCAGCTTCATTATCATCTTCCATTACTTTAAGAGCTAAATCGATATTTTTAGTTTCTAATGCTTCAATGGATTTTTCTAAAGCATCAAGTGAAAAATTACCAAGCTTCAAGAGTTTATTTTGAAGATCATTTAATTCATTTTGAAATCTTTCTCTAACTGGCATCTGTAAAACTCCTATCTTTACATTATTTATGAATGCCTACTTGATACAAACTACATATTATCCAAATCTTCCTGTGATATAATCTTCAGTTCTTTGGTCCTTAGGTCTAGAGAATATCTTTGCTGTAGAATTTAATTCAATCAGTTCTCCCATTAAGAAAAAAGCTGTTTTATCTGAAACCCTTGCAGCTTGTTGCATATTGTGAGTCACAATAACAATTGTATATTTTTCCTTAAGTTCTAATATAAGCTCTTCAATTTTAAGTGTTGAAATAGGATCAAGTGCAGAGGTGGGTTCGTCCATCAAAAGTACATCTGGCTTAGTCGCCATAGCTCTTGCAATACACAGTCTTTGTTGCTGACCTCCAGAAAGTCCTAATGCTGGGGCGTTTAATCGATCTTTAACTTCATCCCATAATGCAACATCAATTAAACTCTTTTCGACAATTTCATCTAAGTCTTTTTTTCTTTTTGTTCCATGGATTCTTGGACCGTACGCAATATTATCAAATATGGATTGCGGAAATGGATTTCCCTTCTGAAATACCATTCCTACATTTTTACGAAGTTCAACCAAATCTGTTTTCTCATTTAACAAATTTTGACCCTTGTAGTTAATTTCTCCAGACATTTTTACATTTGGAATCATATTAATCATTAAATTTAAGGTTTTAATAAACGTGGATTTACCACAACCTGATGGACCTATAATCGCTGTTACTTCATTTGTATATATCGGAAAGTTTATACTCTTAAGTGCCAGATGGTCACCATACCATAAATTCAAATCATTTACGTCAAACACTTTTTCTGTTGAAATTGAAGCTGTTCCCATAAAAAAGTCCCCCCTTACCCAAATCGTCCAGATATATATTCCTCTGTCTTCTTTTCAGCAGGATTTGTAAATATTTTATTTGTTACATCATATTCTACTAAATCCCCATTTAAGAAGAATGCTGTCTTATCAGAAATACGCGATGCCTGTTGCATATTGTGAGTTACAATAATAATGGAATATTCTTTTTTCAAATCCATAATTAGCTCTTCAACTTTTGCATTCGAAATGGGATCTAATGCCGATGATGGTTCATCCAATAACATGACAGTTGGTTTCATGGCAATTGTTCGAGCAATACATAAACGTTGCTGTTGTCCACCTGATAAAGCAAGGGCAGATGAATGAAGTCTATCTTTTACTTCATCCCAAAGTGCTGCTTTTGTAAGACTTTCTTCAACAACATCATCTAAAACTCTTTTATTTTTCGTTCCCGAGAATTTAAGTGCATGAGTAATATTATTATAAATAGATTTTGGGAATGGATTTGGTTTTTGAAACACCATTCCAATTTCTTTTCTTAACGCAACCACATTAATATCATTAGATAAAATATTAATATCTTCGTATACGATTTCTCCTTCAGCTCTCGCCCCTGGAATTAAATCATTCATTCGATTAATACTTCTTAAGAATGTAGATTTCCCACAACCTGAAGGCCCGATAAGTGCAGTCACACGATTTTTTTCAATATCCATTGAGATTCCGTTTACTGCTCGTTTTTCTCCATAGTAAATATTTAAATTCTTCACTTTTAAAATGTGCTCAGCTTTTTCCTCATCAACGATAATATTTTTTTGCTGATTAGAATTATCCTTAATTGTAACAATCATATTTTATCCTCCTCCCTTATTTGGTAGCTGTAATTTTCTTATGAATGATTGAGCCGATCCAACGGGCCATTAAATTAAATATTAATACCGAAATGATTAATACCGCTGCAGAACCGTTAGATACATCCTCTACATCCGGAATCAATCCTTGTGTATTTACTGACCATATGTGTACTGCTAATGTTTCTGCAGGACGAAATATATTCAAAGGTGAATTCGCTGCAAAAGGATTCCAATTTGTATAATCTAGTCTAGGTGTAGACAAACCTGCTGTGAATAACAACGCGGCAGCTTCACCAAAAACTCTTCCAGATGCTAATATAGCTCCTGTTAAAATCGATGGGAATGCGCTTGGTATCAAAATTGTTTTTATTGTATGCCAATGTGTGATTCCAAGAGCTAAACTAGCTTCCTTTTGATCACGAGGAACAGTTCGAATTGCATCCTCACTAACACGGACCATTACTGGTAAATTAAAAACGGTTAGTGCCAATGCCCCACCTAAAATGGTATTTCCCCAACCTGTTAAGTTAACAAACATTAATAATCCGAACATCCCAATAACAATAGATGGCAGTGAAGCTAGTACTTCAATACAAGAACGTATTGTATTTGTTATTTTTCCTGGCTTTGCATACTCTGCCATATATATGCCTCCACCAATACCTAAAGGTATTGTAATTAGCATCGTAATAAATAAAATATAGAATGAATTAAACAGTTGATCACGAATTCCCCCACCAGCCCGAATATTACTTGATGGTTTTGTTAAAAAATCAGGAGTTACTATATTTAAGCCGTTATATAAAATATATGAAAATAACCCGACAAGCACTGAAATAATAATCGCTGCTATAGCAATAAAAACACCTGTTGCAATACGATCAGCTACTCTACTATTCATTAAAATTTCCTCCTAGCTGACAAGTAACGAATAAATAATATAAAGGCAAATGACATTACTAGTAGAATTAACCCCATTGACCATAGAGTATTGTTCTCAACACTTCCATAAGTAGTGTGACCCATATTCAATGTAATAATAGTTGTTAAAGTTCCTGCTGGGTCGAGAATACTATTTGGTAGGTTTCTTACATTCCCGATTACCATTTGGACAGCAAGAGCTTCGCCAAATGCACGTGCCATTCCCAAGACGATTGCCGTTAATAATGTTGGCATAGCAGCTGGAATTAAAACTTTTCTAATGGTTTGCCAGCGTGTTGCACCTAATGCATAAGAACCTTCACGCAAATTTTTGGGAATGGAACTCATAGCATCAGTCGCAATCGTTGTAACTGTCGGTAAAATCATAATGGAAAGTACAATCGTACCTGCTAGTAAACTAAACCCAAGACCGCCAAATCTTTCACGAATAAAAGGAACTAAAATTGTAAGCCCGATGAATCCATAAACAACCGAAGGAATCCCAACCAATAATTCAATAACCGGTTGAAGAATTTTCCTTCCCCAAGAAGGAGCTATTTCGGTCATAAAGATTGCTCCACCAATTCCTAAAGGAGCAGCAACAAGAGCGGATAAAAAAGTTACTGCAAATGAACCTAATATAAAAGGTAGTGCACCAAATTTTGGATTTGCACTATCAGTAGGATTCCAATCTTTACTGGTTAAGAACTCAATAAGACTTACACCGTTTTTCAAAAACGCCTGTAATCCTTTTGTACCTAGAAAAATTGTAATTGCAATTGTTGCAGAAATCATGATAATTGCACTTAATGTAACTAAGATTTTCCCCCGTATTTCGCCATCGAGCCAATTTTTTCTTGATTTACTTTTCAATAACCTTTCCTTAGCCGAAATGGATTTTTCCATCTTCAAACACCCCTAAATAACGTCATAATAGGGTAAATGCAGACGAGCATTTACCCCAAATGATTCAATTTTTCTTGTTATTGATTATTTATTTGTTTGTTTGGTTACCTTCTGCATCACGTTCAACTTTCATACTTGTTGCAGCAGTGTAACCTTGTTCTTTTAATAATGTTGTTTGAATATCCTCACTCATCATGTAATCGATGAACGCTTTTGCTAAACCTTGAGCTTCACCTTTTGTATATGAATGCTCATAAGCCCAGATAGGAAATTTCCCATTTGTTACATTTTCTTCAGTTGCTTCCACACCATCAATTGATAAAGGAGTAACACTATCATCAGTGAAGTAAGATAAAGCTAAGTAGCCAATCGCTCCTTCAGTTTCATTAATAATCTTTTTAACTGTATTCGATGAATCTTCTGTAATTCCTTCTGCTGGTGTTTTTCCATCTAAACCAAATTTAACAAAAGTTGCACGTGTACCAGAAGAATCCGGACGGTTTACAAGAACGATTTTGGCATCAGCACCACCAAGTTCTTTCCAGTTAGTGCTTTCTCCTGTAATTACTTTAATTAAAT
>DASQIV010000623.1:0-3205 GCA_035631415.1 Pseudoneobacillus sp.
CCGGGGGTCAGACCCCCAGTGCGTTAATTCGCTAAAATGCTAACTGTACATTCTTTTTTCAGTAGATAAAGGCAACCATGTAGTAAGAACTGGTTGCCTTTGGCTTTTTTTAATTATTCATATGAACGTTCAAGTTCATCAATAAGTGAGCCTACATATGAAACCGCTTTGCGAATAGCATCTGGTTTGGACATATCTACTCCGGCATGCTTCATTAGTTCAAGCGGCTTCATCGTTCCACCAGCACGAAGAACATCAAGCCATCTATTCACTACCGGCTGTCCTTCCTCCTGAATCATTTGAGAAACAGCTGTAGAAGCGGTTAAACCAGCAGAATAAGTATAAGAGTATAATCCCATATAATAATGTGGCTGACGCATCCATGTTAAGTTTGCACCTTCATCAAGCTCTACAGTATCTCCCCAGAACTCGGAAAGAACGTTGCCTTTTACTTCTGAAAGGGTACTAGCTGTAAGAGCAGCTCCATCTTCAGCAAGCTGATAAACTCGGCGCTGGTATTCACCTTCCAAAATATGAGTAACAAAATTATGATAATACGTTCCAAGAAGTTGAAGGATAATCCAACGGCGCATTTGCTTATCCTCCGTACCCGCAAAAAGATGATTTGCTAATAGCATCTCATTCATCGTTGAAGGAGCCTCAACAAAGTACATTGATGGACGAGTGTTCATGATTCTTTGGTTCTTGTTCGCTAAATAGAAGTGACCAGCATGCCCTAATTCATGCGCAAGAGTGAAAACATTACGCATTGTATTTTGCCATGTAATCAAAATATATGGATGAGAACCATATGGACTGGAACAGAAAGCGCCTGTTGATTTTCCAACGTTATCAGCGAGATCCACCCATCTTTCAGATAAGGCTTTTTCCATAATTTCACTGTATTCAGGTCCCATTACTTTTAGGGACTCAAGAATTAATTTGCTTGCTTCCTCGTAAGACATGCTAGGACTAAAATCAGAATCAAGTGGAGCCTTTAAATCACAGAAGAGTACTTTATCAAGACCCAATACCCGTTTTTTTAATTGTGCATAACGGCGCATATGTGGAGCGAGTTCTTTTGTGATGATATCGAGCTGGTTATTATACATTTCTTCTGTAACCTGTTGAGGATCTAATAGCATTTGCGTGACAGAGTCGTATTTTCTTAAGCGAGCAAGGGCAACCTGCTTTTTCACTTCCGTTGCGTAGGTGGCAGCAAAAGTGTTTTTATATTGTTTTAAGGTTTGTTTGAATGACTCGTACGCTTTTCTACGTACATAAGTATCAGGTGAAAATTCATAACGTGTTTCAAATAATGAAAAGGATACAGGTAGTTCATTACCTTTTTCATCTTCAATAGGAGAGAACTGCATATCCGTTAATTTGCTCATAAGGAAAATATTATAGGGTGCATTGTGTACTTCTCCAAGGGCTGCAATTGCTTCTTCTGTTTCTGGAGAAAGTCTATGTTTTTTGTTAGCAAGAAGCTCTAATAAATTTTTGCGGAATGGTTCAAGCTGTTTTTCTTCTTTAAGAAATGTCTCTACCGTTCCATCAGGAAGAGCTAGAATTTCAGAATCAATGAAAGATAAAGCTGCGCTTACTTTCGTTCTTAAAGAAGAAATCTTAGAGGAGTTCGCTTGATTAATTGGATCCGTACCGTCAGCTGATTGTCTTAAGCTTGAGAAAGTCCAAGCCTTTATCAGTTTCATAGAAATTTGTTCTTGAGCGGTTAAGCATTGTAATAGGGTGTTAGAGTCAGTATGTAGTTTCCCTTTATACTTGGCGATAGAAGTGATATCTTTTTCAATTACGGCCATTTCGGCTTCCCAAGCTTGGTCAGAAACAAATAAATCATCAAGATTCCACGTTAACTCTGCTGGTACTTCAGAACGGGAAAGACGTCTTTCAATTGTTTTTGTCATTGGAAATTTCCTCCTCGATAAATAAGATTCTTATTCCTTGCAAAAGACATTTAATTGTATGGAGCTTGTATGTAAAAAAGACTAATAGGTTTATATTATTTTATATTTTTTTGAATATTTTGTACAATAAAATATTTCGACCATCTAAATTAATTTATTTAAAGTATCTGGGGGTGGATCCTAGAAATCTTTACCGCATTAACGCACTGGGGGTCTGACCCTCAGTGCGTTAGTGTGGTAAAGTGATTGACTTGTTAGACGATTTTGAAGTAGAGGTCGTAGCCTTCTTCGGGGCTGTTTTCGTGGGTGTATTGTATTTTGAAATCTAATGGATCAATGGTTAAATGATTGTCTTTTGCCCATTGAATCATCGCACCAAAGGTTTCGGCTATTTCCATGACAGAGCCAGTATGTTTGGTGTAAATATATTGTTGTTCCGGGATGTGTGCACCTTCAAAACCATTTGGTATATCAACAAAATCTGATACCTCCACACAAACAAGTTGTGTAAACTCACCATTAACAAGTTGAAGGCAAATATCTAAGATATATGGGGAAGTACGATGGTTAATCTCATCTCTCCTAGCCATGACTTCTTGCCATGCTTTAGGCATTTCAGTGCCTAGTTGCTGCCAAGGAGCCACCACCTTTTTTCCAACTACATTAAATGCTTCCTTCTTCACGATCTGCATGATTTAGTCCCTACCTTTATATTGTCAATATATCTTATCTCTTTTATAATACATGAGAATGTTGCCAAAACCTGACATATTTCAATAGAAAAGATGATAAAAATAATGAGTAAAACACAAAGATTACTAGAATTAATGGATAGAGTGAAGCAAAAGAGGAGCTTTACCGTTCAAGAGTTAGCGAATGAATTCCATGTATCTTATCGAACAATGTGGCGGTATTTACAAGAACTCAGTACTCTTGGGATTGCTCTATATTCTGAACCAGGAAGTAATGGAGGATATAGAATTTTAGAAAAAGAGGAATTAATAAATGAAGTCGAAGTAATCTTTAAGTCTAAAAGTATCTATGTAGGCTTTAGTTTTGTCGCTCCTTATATAGCGAAACAAGAAACAGAAATCTTAGCACCTAGACTATGGCTACAACTATTAAATAGATTAAACGAAATAGAAAACCTCAAATATCCTTTACAAAAGATTGCCTTAGCACAGTACCGGAAAGAGGATTTCAGTTATTTTGTTACAGTTGAGGTGAATGATCGTCCAAATAGAATCCCGAATGGAATGACAGAGATATCCATTCCT
>DASQIV010000624.1:0-3378 GCA_035631415.1 Pseudoneobacillus sp.
CCTCCTTTCCAAGGGAGGATCGCAATCGTTTCCGCTAATTTTTCATCCACTTCGGCTAAAGACTGCGTAAATAAAACTGGAAGAAGTGGTTCGGTTGCAGAGGTTTTCCCTATTGTCGCTGACTTTAGCAGAATCCCCATCACTAAACTCCAAATCTGAACACCAGGTACGTTTCCAGAAAAAACATGAAAAATGGTTTTTGGCCCAAATGCTTTACTCATTCCACCCGATTTTCTTGGGCGGAATTCATCCAACATCGCTGGCTGGTCAAACTCTTCATCTAGAAAACGCAACAGCTCCTTTTTACGAAACGTTCTCATATATCTTTTTAGTTCAAGACGAACCATTTCGGCATCGTATCCGGTTATGACTGGGATGATTGATTCAGCTAGCTTGCGTAACGGATAGTCCGGATCTAGCCACTTTTGGATGGCTGAATCTATTTTTTCAACAATTTCATAAATGGATAGTGAATATAGATATTGGTCGCGATTTGTCTGTACAATTCGTGCTACTTCCTTTATATTTTCATTTGTTAAGATCGGATATTTTAATAGAAAAGTTTTGTCGTCAAATGAAATTTTTTCTACGTGAAAATGAGTGATTTTGACCGATTTTGGGATGTAATAAACTTGGAGTTCCATATTTACTAGGCACCACCTAAATTGGACTGAAGCAGCTGATCTACCGCAATTGAACAGCCTCGTGCTTCTGAACCCTTTACTCGACCAAGTAATACAAATCCATGTTCCGTTTTATAACCAATATCCTCTGTTAAAATAGCGAGGCATGAATTCCAATTGGCGAGATCAAAGTGTGCAAGTACTCCAGCCTCCCCATCCCTAACCGGTTCTAATGTATCTGTGTTCAACACTACTGTCTTCACCCATGCAGGACCTTTTTTATCAAAAATTAGAGTGTCATTTAAATAATGGGAGATAATCGTTTGATCATAGATTTGTGAGCTTAATTCAGTCATTCCGTACATATTGATACACTGATGCCGGCTAATGTTAAAAGACGTCTGGAACGAAGCATATAATTGCTCCATCTCAACCTCGCGGGATTGCCCTTTAAAGCCTCCTGTATCAAAAATCCGACTCTCGTCTGGGAGTTGGAAATAAATCTCGTTTTCTCTCAAATTATCAAGTAAATGAACATAAGCAAACGTAGCTCCCATGAGTAAAACCGGATCCTGACGCTCTTCACACTTTTTTAATTCATCTACTAATTCATCCATTTTTAGCCCATTTTCATCAAAGAAAAAACCGCTATTTTCTGTTCCAAAAAAAGTTACTGCATTGGACAGATACCTGGAAAGAGAAGAATTTTGATTCATATCAACCGCTGGTGAAAGAACAAATATCGTCATTTTTTCACGATCTGGAAGAACATATTGCTTAAATGGCCCCTTCATAGATGCATCCCAAACGGATAACACTGGGTGATAATTTTTACCCCTAGCTTCAGGATTCGTCGTCCCACTTGTCATAAATACAGCTTCCACTTCCTCAATCGGTTCACAGGATAAGATTAATTCCTTATACCCTTGAATCGGCATGGGTGGGATTTGAGACCAATGGTCTACTGTAAGTGGTGTCTTCTTTCGAGCCTGACAAAACTTTTTATATGGTTGATTATGTTGAAATTGGTAACGAAAAAGCTTTAATGCTAAATTATTAAAGTTCGCATCATCGTTAGAATCTATATATTTTTGAATCTCTTCTGTGATACTTAGAGAATCCTCTCTCATTGTTGCTCCTTCTTTCTAAGTAGTTTCGGTATGTTTACTAGAACTAGTTGAAGAATAATAGATATAAATGCCCCTATTAAAATACTGTTGTTGAAAAAGGTTCCAAGAATACCCTTTGCATTTTTAGCAAAATCAGGTAAGGATAACGCGAGCATAATCGAGATTCCAATAATCATATAGTTCTTTTCAGTTTTGTCAGCTTTTTCCAGTATCGAAATTCCCGTGTAAATCAAGGTTGCTGCAGCAGGTAAAAAGATGCCGCCCACCACTGCATCTGGGGTTAGCGCAAGCAAAGCACCCGCTTTTGGTACAAGCCCAAGAATTAAAAATAAAACACCAGCCACCATAACTGGAAATCTTGAACCAACACCCGTTAATCTTAATAGCCCGACATTTTGCGCATACGCAGTGGTCGGAAATCCTCCAATAAGTGAGGAAACTATTGATCCCGCTGACTCCCCAGCAAAACCGTTACGAATTCGTTTGGAATCCAACTCTGTGTTTAACATCGAAGCCGAAGCCTGGTAAACACCCATAGCTTCAATCACAGCTACCATATACGCAACAAAAAATGTAATAAACGTGCTCCACTCAAAGGTTAATCCTCCATAAGGAAGAAGATGTGGGAAACCAAACCAAGCTTTGTCGGCAATCATCGAAAAGCTAGTTTTCCCTAGAACTAGAGCAATAATGTCACCAACGATTAAAGCAATTAAAAAAGAGAATGACTTCCAAACCCCTTTTCCAAAAAGCGACAAAACTAAAACAATCATGGCCGTTGGAATCGATAACAGTAATGTGGATGAGCTCATAAAGGCTTCATCCCCAGGTGATCCACCTAAAAATTCGTATAAAGTAAACCCTGATAAGGAAATCCCAACAAGGAAGATGACAGTTCCCGATATGACCGGAGTGAATAGTCCCTTTAAGCGACCAATCACTCCGGTAATGGATAAGATGAAAACAATGATTGCACTTAAGAAAATTCCGCCACTGGCTGCAGCCAGACCATTTGCCTTACCAGCGGAAATCATGATGGAATCAAAGGCAGCAGATGGTCCCTGTATTATTGGTAATCTTACGAGTTTCGTAGCTTGAACGAGCGTAACGAGTCCCGCTGCAATAAAGATTGCATTGACCATATTCGCGGCCATCGCAAATGGTAATCCAATCATAGCCGCCACAAAAATTGGATCAAGCCAAACATTGGATACGAAAACATGTTGCAATCCATATAAGAAGTTTTTGATAGGCGGTAGTTTTTCATCTATACCGATTGTTATTTCATTTTGAGTGTTTTCCATTTTTGATAGTCTCCTTTTATAATTCTTGGTGTTTGGAATTTTTAAAGATAGCTACTTTTTTCTTCAAAAAAATGGATAGAATAATAGCCCCGATTAATGCACCTGCAAAGGAGCTGAAAATGAATAATGGAATAAACCCAAATAGCGTTGCTTCTTTACCAAGTATGAGCGTGGCAATCGGATACGAAAGCATCGCTCCAAGGATTCCCGTTCCAATCACTTCCCCCAAAAAAGCCATATAGATTTTTTTGGTTTTTAAAAATAAGAGCGATGCAAGGAATGCGCCAACCATACTACCGGGAAAAGCAAAAATGGACCCAG
>DASQIV010000625.1:0-2134 GCA_035631415.1 Pseudoneobacillus sp.
CACCTTGTGGCAATTTTTAGACCTTAAAAATTCCACCTATTCCTTTCACCATTGATGACACTTGATTAACTGCATTCATCATTTGTCCCGCGGTATTCATCATTTTATTTAAATCAAGATTTCCATCTTGACCTTTGAATGAATTCATAATACCACCAATCCCCCCATTTGGCTTTTGTACCATATTTGGTTTTGGGTAAGGGTTATAATTCATCGGATAATTCATCATTTGCATTTGAGAAGGATAAGGATCCTTAGGTTCTAAAGGGTTTTGAAAAATGGATTGACCGTGACTTTTACTAGCATAGATTGGCTGGAAATGGTTTTGATAAGGATTAGGCTGGGGATTTCCAACTGAATAATAGGGTGGAATTGCAGCCTGATGCTGTAAATATGGATTGGGATATGGTGTTGAGACATTTGGATACGAAGAAACTGGATAATATGGGTTTCCCATATTTAAATGATTGATCCGATCTTGCTGTTGATAATATCCATTCCAATATGGTTCATGACTAAACATGGGCATTCATCTCCTCCGCACTTTTCACTACTATACAATATGCCTATTATTGATTTGAGTGAATAAAATCTATCGATAAAGTTTAATTGTCTAATCATGTAATCTATTGTCGGAAGTTTAAATTTTTTAAAAACGAGAAAAAATTTATTCACATGTTAAGATAAATAAAAAGGTGAGGAGGATTTTTCAATGAACATTCACGAACTAAAATTAAAATTCAAACAAAAAAGAAGTTACAGCACAGATAACTTAATTGAACTGATGAATTTTGCAAAAATGACTTATATCCTTAACGAAATATCCATCAAGGAATATCGGCAACTAGTGCGTGAATTGGAAGAATTGGGTGTGAATACACTCGATATAGAAACTCCTGAAGATGAAAACTCACTCATCGAGACGAATTAAAGACATAAAGTTGTAATTGTATGGTTATTAAAAAAGTCTAGAACATTAAACCGTTCTAGACTTTTCTTTTTATATTATTTTCTAAATATAGCAAAATGCTTTGGAGAACAAATTGAGAGGATTGGAAGGAACTAAGAAAGTGCTTTCGGCTTGTATTAGGATAGAAGGCTTGAATTCCTATCTTTTCAATATTTTCATACGTTGTCTCTATCTGTTTTTTATTAATAAATTTGGGATCTTCTGTTTGAATCCACTTCGTTGCTATTTCAAGCCAATCATCACAGGTTTTTTTGACTAAATCAGCAAAAGGCTTTACCTCAGAGTAAAAGTCACTCTCTTGCCCACTGCTTTTAGACTTTTCAAATTGAATTCTGATCTTTTCTAACTGATCTAACAGTGTCTTCGATAAACTTTCTAACTGATCTTCCATCAATATCCTCCTAAAAATTCCAAAAAATAAAAGTAGCTTAAGATGGAAGCTACTTAATGTCTATTGTATTTATTTTAAAACCCTAATTCAAGTTTTAAAGCTGAGGGGATATTCTGATAGGTTTCATTATGTTCTTTAGAAGCGAATGACTGTTCGCTCATTGCCTTTTCAAAACGAATGATCTTTTCTTCATTCTTATCTACTTGGTCAAGTTGATGTTGTTGCATGTTACTACGAAGGTCTACTAATGAGCTATCAAGAACAGACTCGAGTTCTTCTAATTGACCATAAATTTCAGTTAGCATACTTATTAACTTATCCTTTGAATTTTGATTTTCAATCATATTCAGACCTCCTAGAATGTATCTTAACAAAGGAATTCTCCAAAATAGGAATGAGTCCTTCCCTATTGACAAAACTAGAAGTAATTCGTCAAAGAAAGTGCTGTTTTTTAATATTTTCGACAGTAAGTTTATAAAGCATGAAAACTATTTAACCGTACAAACTATAAATAGGAGGTGTTTAAACGTGCGCAAACAGGGTAAAGAAAATAAAAGTCAACCAAATCGTTCAAACGAAAAACAACCAGGCTATGGTGATAAAAAACTAAATGGGCCGAACCGCCCAGCTGAATAAAACATTAATCGTAAGCGCCTTATATGAATAACGATAAAATTGGACTGACTTATGTTACATCCTAGTCAGTCCATTTTCTTTGATTTCATTTAATTATTTGTTGAATAGTTGCTAGCCATTTGATTTGATTTTGTTTC
>DASQIV010000626.1:0-2816 GCA_035631415.1 Pseudoneobacillus sp.
ATAAGAAAGCGCTCTATTTTCTTTGCTAATTAAAAAAAGAATATACCTACACACAAAAAAAGGGCACAGGAGAATTCTCCTGTGCTTTTAAGAAATATTTTAAAAAGGGGGTCAATTTCTACACCTATCATACTACATCAATATTTCACTACTGTTACAGTCTAGTTAAAACAAAGTTACTTTTATGTGAAATATTGTTAACGCTTTACCAATTTAAAGCACCGGGGGTCTGACCCCCGGTGCTTTAAAGCGATAAATTAGCCTTTTAGTTCTTCAAGTAATTCTTCTACATAGTGCTGGGCACTTTGGGCAGCGATACTTCCGTCTCCTGTTGCGGTAACAATTTGACGAAGTGTTTTTTCGCGAATGTCTCCCGCTGCAAAGATTCCTGGTACTTTTGTTTCCATACGTTCATTTGTTTCTATATATCCATTTTCGTTTGTAATGCCTAGGCTTTCAAACGGCTTAGATAGTGGCACCATACCGATATAGATAAAGACTCCGTCCGCTTTGAACTCTTGCTCTTCTCCATTTTCAGTAGAAACAAGTGTCACGCTGCCAACTTTACCATCTTTATCGTTAATTTCCTTGATCGTATGATTCCAAATGAAATCAATTTTTTCATTAGCAAAAGCTCGGTCTTGTAGGATTTTTTGAGCACGTAGCTCATCTCGTCTGTGAACGATGGTCACCTTTGAAGCAAAGCGTGTTAAATAAACGCCTTCTTCAACGGCAGAGTCTCCCCCACCAATAACCACAAGCTCTTTTTGTTTAAAAAAGGCTCCATCACAAACTGCACAATAAGAAACACCACGTCCACCAAGTTCTTTTTCACCTGGAACACCGATCTTTTTATATTCAGCACCAGTTGAAATAATGATGGAACGAGCTTTATATTGCTTTGATCCTGCTACAACGGTTTTGTATTCTTTTCCGTCGACAATCTCTTTTATATCTCCGTAAGCATACTCCGCGCCGAACTTTTTCGCATGCTCAAACATTTTTGTCGATAAATCAGGTCCTAAAATATGGTCATATCCTGGATAGTTTTCGACTTCCTCTGTGTTGGCCATTTGCCCACCAGGTACACCACGTTCTAACATTAAAGTTGAAAGGTTTGCACGAGATGTATATACAGCTGCTGTCATACCTGCAGGACCTGCACCTGCAATAATGACATCATAAATTTTTTCTTCAGACATTACACTTCACTCCTCCAAAGCACATTCATACTCGAATTTATTATTTCCTAATATATATCCTATAAAACAACAGAATCCGAGTCCAAGAATATGCTCATTGAAGTAGGGTATTCACCAATTTAACATATTTTTGGACGGTAGAAACCGACAATTGATATTTATCCGCCACTTCCGTTTGTGAAATTTTTTCACTACGAAGCTTAAACCATATATATTCAATCGCAGCAGCCCACGCTTCATAATTTTTCAAGGAACGCTGTGTCTCTTGATAGACTGAGAACCAAAGTAAATAAATGCCTGCTTTCAGAGCGCCGATTGGCTTGTGATGCTCATAAAGTTTGAGTGCCACTTCATGAAAATCGAATACCACTTCTTGAACTGGATTTTTTACAAAGGTTAAATAGTTATTTTCTAAATCAGTGAATTTGCTAAAAGACTTAGCCGACAGTGAATCAAATAATTGTTCTTTTTTAGAAGAAATAGACATTAAAAATAAACCAAATAATCTCTCTTCTAAATATTCACTTTCTAGCTTTTGAAAAATCGATGCGGTATGGTCCTCGAAACCACCTAAAATAGGTTCCTCCTCATTCCAGGGTTCATGACCTTCCTTGTCAGGACTTAGTTCGAGTACAATTTTCCAGATTGACTTTGCAAATGCTGGGTGCCCAGAATGAAAAGCCGTATAGGATAGCCAGTAATAGAAAGTTCCATCTCCATCAAAGCCTTTTTTATAAAGTTTTCGAAGCCAAAAATGGCCATGCGCATGTTCCCCAATTAAGGCAAAGGTTGCCCCAATTTTAAACTGATGCTCATCTAAAAGAGGATTAATTTTTTCTAAGGCGGCTTTTAATTTCTTCATTTGCGGCTCATCATTTTGATAATAAGCAAAAACCGCTTGATTACAGATTGCATGTAAATTCCCTGGATTTTTCCGAAGAACATCCTTCAAAATTTCTGTTGCTTTATCGGTTTCACCTAAATAAAAATAAGCTAGTGCCAGATTATTATAAGCGGACCAATACTCAGGATAGTCCTCGACTACTTCCTCCAACACTTCAATTGCTTTAGGAAAGTAACCAGACTCCAACAATTCACGAGCTTGTTCTTGTTTGACCATTAAGTCATCCTGCTCATATAAATCTTCATCTAACTCATCTGCTTCAAATGTTAAAAGTTCAATGAGGTCCTCTGTATCATCAGTAAACTCCCCGTCTGGAGCTAGTTGTTTATATAAATTGGCATGATGGTATGCATCTTTAAATAAGCCTAAATGGGCGTAATTATTTGCTAAAAAATAGTGACATTCGGACAAGTGCTCATCGAATTCTTCCAAAATTTGATGCAATAATCGATTAGATTGTTCGTAGTCTCCCATTTCCGTCGACACAATCGCCAACTGGCAAGCAATCATCGGTTCCCCGGGTTCTAATTGTAACGCACGCTCTAAATACTTTTTCGCACGCCCGAAATCCCGACGATGAAACGCCTTCAGACCTTTTGTATAATAATATTCTCCTGTTGGTAGAAAGGAAAGAAGCATCCCTGTTTCCTTTTTGATTGCTTTTGAGTCTCTAATCATGGATTCCTCCAAATACGTAATAACTAGGCTTG
>DASQIV010000627.1:0-6780 GCA_035631415.1 Pseudoneobacillus sp.
CTCTTTCGTTCATTTCTAATGCTAATTCTAGAACGGTTAGGAGGTTTTTTTCCTTAGTTGAAGCATCTAAACCTTTTGCATTGATTTCATCAATTTTGGCTTTAATTGAATGAGAACCTTTTACCATAGCTTCGATATCGAAATCCTCTGCACGAACCGTGAAGTACGCTGCATAGTACAGAAGTGGATGGTGGACCTTAAAGTACGCAATACGAACGGCCATTAAAACATATGCTGCAGCATGCGCCTTAGGGAACATGTACTTAATTTTTTTACAAGAATCGATATACCATTCTGGCACATTATTTTTGCGCATTTCCTCTTCCATTTCATCAGAAAGGCCTTTTCCTTTACGAACGGATTCCATTATTTTAAAGGCAAAGGCTGGATCAAGACCTTGATAAATCAAGTAAACCATGATATCGTCACGACACCCAATAACTTCACTTAGGGTACAAGTGCTGTTATGGATTAGCTCTTGGGCATTTCCAAGCCATACATCCGTACCATGTGATAATCCTGAAATCTGAACTAACTCGGAGAAAGTTGTTGGTTTAGTATCCTCTAACATTTGTCGAACAAATCGTGTACCAAATTCAGGTATGCCAAGCGTTCCCGTTTTACACATAATTTGTTCTTCCGTAACACCCAGAGATTCAGTATTACTAAAAATTTTCATAACTTCAGGGTCATCTGTAGGTATGGTTTTCGGATCAATTCCACTTAAATCTTGAAGCATACGAATGACGGTCGGATCATCGTGACCAAGAATATCAAGCTTTAATAAGTTATCATGAATGGAATGGAAATCGAAATGCGTTGTTTTCCATTCAGAAGAACTATCATCGGCAGGATATTGAATAGGTGAGAAATCATAAATGTCCATATAATCTGGCACAACTATAATTCCGCCTGGATGCTGACCGGTTGTTCTTTTAACTCCCGTACAACCAGAGGCTAAACGGTCAATTTCAGCCCCTCTTAATTGAAGGTTCTTTTCTTGTTGATAGGCCTTAACATACCCAAAGGCTGTTTTGTCTGCTACTGTACCGATAGTTCCTGCACGAAATACATAGTCTTCACCAAACAAGACTTTTGTGTAGTTATGGGCACGCGGTTGATATTCACCAGAAAAATTCAAATCGATATCTGGTACCTTATCACCCTTAAATCCTAAGAAGGTTTCAAAGGGAATATCGTGTCCATCTTTTTTATAATGCTCCCCACAGTTAGGACAATCTTTATCAGGGAGGTCAAAACCTGAACCTACTGACCCATCATTAAAAAATTCAGAGTGTTTACATGTCGGACAAACATAATGTGGTGGAAGCGGATTTACCTCTGTGATTTCCTGCATCGTTGCAACCAAAGAGGAACCTACTGATCCACGAGATCCAACTAGATACCCATCATCTAATGACTTTTTTACAAGCTTATGAGAAATCAAATAGATAACAGCAAAACCATGCCCAATGATACTTTTAAGTTCTTTTTCTAGTCTTGCTTCAACAATTTCTGGCAATTGGTCCCCGTAAATACTTCTTGCTCGGGCATAACTCATCTCACGAACTTCATCGTCAGCCCCTTCAATTTTCGGAGTGTATAAATCATCTTTAATCGGTTTTATTGATTCGATCATATCAGCAATTTTATTGGTATTCGTCACAACAATTTCTTTTGCTTTCTCCGCTCCTAAAAACGAAAAAGCATCTAGCATTTCATTAGTTGTTCTAAAATGTACATCTGGTAACTGATGACGATTTAGTGGATTAGCTCCACCTTGAGAATTGACTAGGATTTTACGGTGAATTTTATCTGTTTCATTTAAGTAGTGAACATTACCAGTTGCCACTACAGGGATCTCTAGCTTTTCTCCCAACTTAATTATATTTTTTATAATATCTTCTAATGCTTTGTTATCTCGAACAAGCTCCATTTCAAGTAAATGGGCATAAACTTGCTTCGGTAGAACTTCAAGATAATCATAGAAACGAGCAATTCCTTCTACTTCTTCTGGTCCTTTTTGCATCATTCCTTCAAATACTTCACCTTTATCACAAGCAGAACCAACTAATAAACCTTCACGATGTTTTTGTAAAACAGAACGTGGAATTCTTGGAACACGATAAAAGTATTGTAATTGGGATATAGAAACCAGTTTAAACAGGTTTTTTAGTCCGACTTCATTTTGAGCCAATAATGTACAATGATATGGACGTGCTCGTTGATAAGCATTCCCTTTTCCCATATTATCATTTAATTGATCATGGTATTCGATACCCTTTTCTAGAGCATCCTTTAACATCTTTGTTAACAAGTAGCCTGTTGCTTCAGCATCATAAATCGCACGGTGATGCTGAGTTAAATCCACATCAAACTTTTTCGCTAACGTATTTAATCGGTGGTTTTTAAATTCAGGATATAAGAATCGAGCTAATTCAAGAGTATCTATAACCGGATTCTTTACTTTTTCAAGTCCCATTCTTTTATAGCCAACATTTAAGAAGCCCATATCAAAAGAGGCATTATGAGCAACAAATATAGAATCGCCTGTCCAGTCATGGAATCTCTGTAATACTTCCTCGATTTCAGGTGCATTTTCTACCATGTCATCTGTAATTCCTGTTAAATCAATAGTAGTCGCAGAAAGTTTATGATGTGGGTTAGCAAACGCTTCAAAGCGATCAATAATTTCGCCCTCACGAATTTTAACAGCCGCTAATTCGATAATTTTATCATAGACAGCAGATAGCCCAGTTGTTTCTACGTCGAATACAACGTACGTATCGGTTGCTAATAGTCGATGAGCTACATTATAGGCAATTGGAACCCCATCATCGATGAGATTTGCTTCAACACCATATAATATTTTAATATCGTTTTTCTTACCTGCTCCATATGCCTCCGGAAAAGACTGAACAACTGCATGATCTGTAATGGCAATAGCTTTATGTCCCCATTTTTTTGCTTGAGAAACTAAAGCACTCACAGGTGTCACAGCATCCATTTGACTCATCGGTGAATGCAAGTGGAGTTCTACTCGCTTTTCCCCTTCAGGTGCTGTATCTTTTCGCTGAGGACCTTTAATTTCATTAATATCATTCCCAATCATGACTAGATCGCGAACAAATGTATCATTTTGGATACTCCCTCTAACCTTTAACCACATACCCTTTTTGACACGTTGGTAGTTAGCAGCATCTTCTTTATCTCGAGAAAACATTTTAACCATGATTGAGCTTGTATAGTCTGTAATTTTGAAGGTTAATAATGTTCGACCACTGCGAAGTTCTTTTGTTTCTGCATCAAAAACAAACCCTTCTATGACAACTCGTCGTTCCTCATCTACTATTTCCTCTAAACGTTTAAGTTCTGAATCATCTTTTATCGTTAATCCGATTGAAATAGGACCTTCATCAGGAACAGCTTGATCCTGTTCAGTTTCTTTCTTCTGCATCTCAACCATTGCAAGAAGTGCCTTCTCTTGATCTTCCTTCTGCTTTGCTTCTAAAAATTGTTTATATTCTTCAGTAGAACCTTCATTATTTAATTCAGTATCTATGACAAGCTGAGGAAAACCAAAAGCCTGATAAATATTAGTAATAAGCTCTGCATATTTACGTTTTATCTGTAACCCTTCTGTTTCGTTGCGAACTGAGAGTATGATTTTCAATCCATTCACTTTTGGAACTTGTTCATTTAAAAGCTTTAAAAGTGGTGGTGATATACCATCAATTTCTTGGATGCAGCTGTTCCAATAATCAATAATATGGTCATTTGAAATATGTTGATTTACCACTTGAATCGTATAGGATATTTTAGCAATATGGGAAAACGACTTTTGTAATTGACTAGTAAAACGTTGATAAATAGAAAAGGGTAGGATATTTTCAAATACAAATTGAAAATGCCATGTTTTCTTCTGTTTTTCAACAAGTACTTTTTCAATTAAAGCATTTCGAAAGTGTTGTACAATTGCATCTTCTGTTAATTGAATTTGTTGCATTAAAATCTGAAAGCTTTCTTTTTTCTTAGAGGTAAGATCGCTCAAATTTTCACTCTCCCCTCGAAATCTAGTAAATTAAGTATTTCTCTCGACAAAAAACATCATATTTCATCAAAGACATCAGTTATTATATCATAATTTATCTCTACAATTAGTATTTCAATGTTAACAATTAAAGGTATTTAAATAAGCATCCAAAAAAAAGAGTGCCACTTAGAAAAATTGGCACTCCCTCTATTATTTATAGACTACTTAATAAACTTGATACGGAATTCAAAAGATTGTCTTTATGAATTTCTTGCACTTCACCCGTTTTGCGGACTTTTACTTCGACTATACCTTCCACAGCTTTTTTACCAATTGTGATACGTAACGGTAGACCTATTAAATCTGAATCTGCAAATTTTACTCCTGGTCTTTCTTGACGTTCATCAAATAATACATCAAAGCGGTTTTCTTTAAACAGCGAATATAGTTCTTCAGCTAATTTTGATTGCTCTTGGTCTTTCATATTGACAGCAATCAAATGAAGGTCAAATGGTGCTAAATTCACCGGCCAAACTAAACCATTTTCATCATTGAACTGTTCTGCAACGGCAGCCAATGTTCTTGAAACACCTATTCCATAACAGCCCATTATCATTGGTTGAGTTCTTCCATTTTCATCTAAATAAGTTGCGTTCATTGCTTCACTATAACGTGTTCCAAGTTTAAACACATGACCCACTTCAATTCCTTTTGCGAATACAATCTTTCCTTTCCCATCAGGTGAAGGGTCTCCTTCTTTAATAAATCTTAGATCAAGATATTGTGATACTCGGAAATCCCTGTTTGGGTTAACGTTAATGTAGTGAAAATGTTCTTCATTTGCTCCACAAACACCATTTACAATTGCTTCAACTGCTGAATCAGCAATTACTTCGACATTTAATGTTCCGATAGGTCCTATAGATCCAACCGCACACCCTAAAACGGATTTCGTGTCTTCAGGACTAGCCAATTCAATCGAATCAGCTTCATACATATTCTTTAACTTAATATCATTTACTTCATGGTCTCCACGAACTAATACAAGAACATGTTTTTCATCAATTTTAAATAATAAAGACTTAATACATTGTTGTTCGTTCATATTTAAGAAAGAAGCAACTTCTTCAATGGTTTTTTGATTAATTGTTTCAACCTTTTGAAGAGGCTCTAGGTCTTCATTACTCTTTTCATAGTTCACGACAACTGGAGCCATTTCAATATTAGCAGCAAAATCAGAAGAGTCCGAGTAAGCAATGGTATCCTCTCCAATTTCGGATAATACCATAAACTCATGTGTATCCTTCCCACCCATTGCACCTGAATCAGCAATAACTGCACGGAAATCTAATTTACACCTTGAAAAGACATTGGAATAGGCTTGATACATTTTCTTATAAACATCATCTAGGCTTTCTGAATTCGAGTGGAAGGAATAAGCATCCTTCATAATGAATTCTCTTCCTCTTAACAAACCAAAACGTGGTCTTTTTTCATCACGAAACTTTGTCTGAATTTGGTAAAGTGTTAGTGGTAAACGTTTGTACGACTTAACCTCATCACGAACAAGACTTGTGATAACTTCCTCATGGGTTGCTCCTAAGGCAAAGTCACGGTCATGACGATCTTTTAGACGCATTAATTCAGGTCCATATGTATACCAACGACCAGACTCTTGCCAAAACTCTGCTTGTTGAAGCGCAGGCATTAATAATTCTACTGCTCCAGCGTCATTCATTTCTTCACGAACTATGTTTTCAATTTTTCTTAACACTTTTTGAGCCAATGGCAGGTAGCTATATACACCACTTGCATTTTGACGTATGAAACCAGCTCTTAGTAAGAGCTGGTGACTTTTAACTTCAGCATCTGAAGGTATTTCTCTTAGAGTAGGAATAAGCGTCATACTCTGTCTCATCTTTTAGCACCTCTATTTAGTTATACAGTATATTTTTTATAGAAAGAATCTTTGAATATCATTCCAAGTTACTACGAGCATTAAAAGCATTAATAGTGCAAAGCCGATAAAATGAACCATACCTTCTTTGTGACGGTCAATCGGTTTACCTCTAAGAGCTTCCACTCCAAAAAACATGAGGCGTCCTCCATCTAATGCAGGCAGAGGAAGTAAGTTCATGATTCCTAGATTTATACTTAAAATAGCAGCCCATCTCATTAAATTAAATATTCCAGATTTGGCTACAGTATCTGTTGAAACATAGATTCCAACTGGACCGGATAACATATTTATCGAAAACTGGCCAGTTACAAGTTTTCCAAGCATCACAAAAATTTCTTTTGTCCAAAAATAGGTCTGTTCAAAACCATAGGTTAGAGCCTGAATTGGTGATTTTTCTACTGGACTATAAACACCAATTATACCAATTTTTTGATCCTCAGATTCTACTTCCTTTGGTGTAACAGGAATATCTAAAGATTTTCCATCTCGAACGATTGAGAACGTTAATTCTTTATTCGGGCTTTGACGAATAATCTCAACCACATCAGTCCATGTTGAAATTTCTGCTCCATCAATTGACTCCACAAGATCTCCTTCATGAAGACCTGCCTGTTTTGCAACGCCGTCATCTGTTAAATTTCCTAGAACTGGATCATTTGCAGGTACACCTTGAAATAAATCAATTATTAAAAAAATAAAGAAAGCAAGAACAAAATTCATCATTGGACCAGCAAAAATAGCCATTGTTCTCTGTCCAAGCGTTTTTGAACCAAATTGACGGTTGTAT
>DASQIV010000628.1:0-4035 GCA_035631415.1 Pseudoneobacillus sp.
AATCGACTCCTTTCTACTTTATTATAATCATTATTGACTGAAAAATCTATTCTTGAATTTGGTAACTTCTAATCAAAAAAGTAGGTTTTTAACCTGCTTATATTGTAAAATAAAAGTAGGAAAGGGTGGGGGAAATGGAGAAAAAAACAGTCGAGCTTGTCGTTTATGGAGCTCAACAATTATGTCCAAGCTGTGTGAATCTTCCTTCTTCAAAGGAAACTTACGAATGGCTAGAGGCAGCAATTGCGAGAAAATTTTCGAATCAGGCTTTTAAAATATCCTATGTTGATATTTATAACCCTCCTGATGATACTGATAAAAAAGAGTTCGCAGAACGCGTAATTGAAGAGGATATGTTTTATCCAGTTGTTTTATTAGAGGGTAAAATTGTTGGAGAAGGAAATCCAAAATTAAAAACGATTTATGCAGAATTAGAAAAATACGGTTATAGTGCAACCGAATAAAGGGAGTTGGCCTAATGGCCAACTCCCTATTACAATTCTATTAATGTTGTATCAACCTTTATGGTATTTATACATCCATAGAATACCTGACTTTATCAGTCGTGCTACTCGTCCAGTGATTGGGCGGTCTGCAACTAAACCAAATCCATGCTTTTTACCTAAAGAACCAAGTATCCCTTTTAATTTGATCGGTGGGAAAGATTCAGGTGGTGCTTCACCATTCCAACGTTTTGTTAAAACTTGAACGACTTGCTCTGCTTGACCTTCAGCTAGTTGAGCACTTGGAGCATGAGGTAAGCTTGCGCAATCTCCTATCACAAAGACGTTTTCATCATTTGGTAGATGGTGTTGTGGAGTTAAAGTGACTCTTCCTTGATTATCTTTCTCCACATCCATGTCACGAACGACTTTAATAGGTTGAATGCCTGCAGTCCAAACGATAATATCACATGGAATAGGTGTATCGTGGTTAAACAAATGATTAGGTTCAACTCTTGTGATATTGGCTTTATTGATGATTTCAACTCCATGAGAATCAAACCAATTTTGTACATACTCACTCAGACGTTTAGGGAAAGCAGATAGAATAAATTCACCACGATCAAACAACTTAATTTTAATGTCTGATCTGCTTTCATTTAATTCACTTGCTAGCTCTACACCACTAAGTCCTGCTCCAACAATTCCAACAGTAGAACCAGGAGCCAAGTTATTTAATGCTTGGTAAGTTTGACGTGACTTTTCAATACTTTGAATACTATAAGTATGTTCCTCTGCACCAGGGACATTATGGTACTTGTCCTCACATCCAAGGCCAATGATTAGTTCATCGTAAGATTGTACACTATCTTTTAAATGTACTTCTTTATTTGCTAAATCAATCTCGGTTACTTCTCCATATTTAACCTCTAGTTGAGGATGCTCAGGAAAGGCAACACGAATATGTTGGTCTGATATTGTTCCAGCAGCCAATGCATAGTATTCTGTTTTTAAGCAATGATAAGGAACTTTATCAATTAAGGTAATGGAGACATCAGTTGGTAGATTTTTAAAGAGTTCATCTAAGATTCGCATTCCACCATATCCGCCACCTAGAATGACTAGTTTTTTCATATTGTTTATCTCCTTTTTCTCTCAGAAGCTTCATTCTTAGTTCCCGAACAAATTGTAAATAAACAATTTTGAGAATGATACCGTTATAATTTCGCCATTAAAAAGTATAACTAAAATGTGACAAAATCACAACAGTTTCGTGAAAGTATTGACTATTTAGTTTATTTAATATCTACTTTTAAAAGTTAGTGATAAGAAATGGGATAGGTAGCAGTTCTAAAGGCTTTTACCAATCGTTAATCATTGACGTTCACTCAAAAACAGGTTAGGATAAACTCAGTATAAAGAGGTGAAATAAATGATTAAGCCAATCATTGAATTTTGTATTAGCAACCTTGCAAGTGGCGCGCAAAAGGCAAGAGAACAGTTGGAAAGAGATCCTGATCTAGATGTGATTGAATACGGCTGTCTAGGATATTGTGGAAAATGCGCTTCTACTTTATATGCACTTGTAAATGGTGATGTTGTAACTGGCGACACTCCAGATGAGCTTGTTGATAATATATACCAATATTTAGAGGAAAATCCTATGTTTTAAAAATAAAAAAAGCTGGATTTATCAGAATTAACCCTGATAATCCAGCTTTTTTGGTTACTATTAAGTCTATGCCCCTATTTAGGCATGCTTTTGAACATCACGTAT
The DNA here is from genome assembly GCA_035631415.1 of Pseudoneobacillus sp. Taxonomy (GTDB): domain Bacteria; phylum Bacillota; class Bacilli; order Bacillales; family Cytobacillaceae; genus Pseudoneobacillus. The sequence goes on from DASQIV010000628.1 coordinate 2,221, forward strand.
TTCATACCAACGTTCCTTTGCCATCTCAATTAAACGAGGCTCGAGAGATCTTTTTTGCATTTCAATCACTTTTGATAAATATTTAACTGCTTGCATATAATCATTTGTCCGTACCGAAAGCTCAGCAATTAAATATAATATTTTAACTTCAGACATTTGTGTGCCTTTAAAGTCATCAACAGAATAAGACTGAATATATTCATGAAGTGCTAGCCTCATAAAGCGTTGTTCTTGTTCTATATTTTCTAAATATCGATAAAGCCAAGCTACTCGTAGATACATCCCTGCTAGAACAATATGCTTCTCTTGTTTTAACGTAGCAGAATAAATAGCTAGTTTATAGCTATTGATAGCATCCTCTGTGGTACGGATACCTTCATAAGAATTAGCAGACCATTGTTTAGAGATTTTTTCCTTTATCAATTCCAATGAATTGGGTGGAAAATATCTACTTGTATCATCTGAACAAGAAAATCCACAGTTTGGACAGACATTGATATGGTAATAAATAGGATTGCTTTCCTCAGAATGATAAGAAGGATAAAAATCAGTATCGTAGTTAAGGATTTTAACAAACCGAGATCGCACTTTTTTAGTTGTAAATTTCTTTTTACAGGCCATGCATTCATAGGTTTTATCGTAAAGAGGAGTAAGCAAAGTCATATTACCACCGTCCTTGTAGGTCTTTGTTACGATTAATCATTTCGTTTATCGCGTTTTTAGTGGACTTTTATACTATTCATTATACACGAAACAAGGAATAAAGTACTATATGAACAGGAGAAATATTCATCTTTTGTAAAGGCTCTTTTCGTAAACTTTATTACTATCAGAACCGAATATAAAAAAATATCCTTAATTCACCAGCATCATTGTATATTACGGTTACGAAAAGATGCCACGAAACCAATAATCATAAGGGTTTAGTTATAGTACAAAAAAGCAACAATCTATGCGAAAACAGCTTTTGTAAATAATATCGAATAGGATTTAAAAGCAGTATAGTTGAGTATTAAGATAGCCATGTATATACTGATATTAAAATATTAAAAAAGAAGGAGGGGACTAAATGAATATCGTTGAAATTACAGAAGCAGCAGCTTTGCAAATTAAAGATATGATGAAGCAAAATGAAGAGGAAAATTCTTATCTTCGTGTCGGTGTGCAAGGTGGGGGATGTAGTGGCTTATCCTATGGAATGGGATTTGACCAAGAAAAAAGCGATAAGGATGTAGAATTTGAGGCCTTTGGCATTAAAGTTCTTGTCGATGCTGAAAGTACCCCAATCTTAAAAGGAACAAAAATTGATTATAAACAATCGATGATGGGCGGAGGCTTCACCATCGACAATCCTAATGCGATTGCTTCTTGTGGGTGTGGTTCTTCGTTTAGAACAGCTACCGAAGCGGGAAAGCCTGAAGAATGCTAGATAGAACCAAAGACTGACATATTTGTCAGTCTTTTTATATATTGAGTATAGAAGCACATTTTTATCTAGAATATGTATTTCACCCCTACAGATTGGACAAGTATTGCATAGTATAAATTGCAGTATGAATTTACAGTTAAAGGGGTGAATACAATGAGTTGTAATAGAAATGATAGAGATCGAGTAGCAGGAGCTTCGGACAGAAATCGAAATCGTGATATTAAATTTACGGGAACTATAAAAGAGGAAGATTTTTGTCGTGCTGTTCGTAGATGTCAGAATGATAATCAAGTAGCTGGTGTAGAAGATGAAAACCGTAATAACAGATGTCGCAATAGAGGATTCTGGTTCTAAACAATAATCATACCATTTTTCTTCAACACTTT
>DASQIV010000629.1:0-2964 GCA_035631415.1 Pseudoneobacillus sp.
GTTTAATGAATATATTAACCAATCAAGAAACATCTTTATATGAAATCAGAATGTTAAATGAACAATTTGAAGGATTAAGTTTAAGGAAATTCCCTTTTACTGGAGATGTTATTTTCGTACGTATTTTACGCGGGAAAGATGCCATTGTTCCTCATGGTGACACAGAGCTCCAAATGAATGATCGATTAATTGTTACAGGCTCAAAAGGATATGTTGATGAGCTTAAAAGAGAGCTAGAATTCTGCGAATGGTGTTGATCTGGAACCGAAAAGGACCAATGTGTTACTTTAACAAATTAACGCACTGGGGGTCAGACCCCCAGTGCGTTAATGCGTTAAAATGCAGTTGATACTTTTCATTTTATATTGTTTCGTGTATATTAGTACTAGGTACTAATAACTTGTAATATTATTTGGGAGGCATATATAAATGAATCTTTCACTAAATAACAAAACGTTCGTTGTAATGGGTGTAGCAAATAAAAGAAGCATTGCTTGGGGAATAGCTCGTTCTCTTCATGAAGCAGGTGCCAAATTGATATTCACATATGCAGGTGAAAGAATGGAAAGCAGTGTTCGCGAACTTGCCGAATCGCTTAACCAAGAAGAGACATTTGTACTTCCATGTGATGTGACAAATGACGAAGATATTACGAAATGTTTCGCTTCTATTAAAGATAAAGTAGGAGTAATCCATGGTGTAGCTCACTGTATCGCATTTGCAAATAAAGAAGAATTGCAAGGTGACTACATGAATACAACTCGCGATGGCTTCTTACTAGCTCACAATGTTAGCTCCTATTCATTAACAGCTGTTGCTAAAGTAGCAAAAGATTTAATGACTGAAGGCGGAAGTATTGTGACTCTAACTTATTTAGGTGGAGAGCGCGTAGTTGCTAACTATAATGTCATGGGTGTTGCGAAAGCTTCCCTCGACGCAAGCGTAAGATATTTAGCATCTGACCTTGGTAAAGTAGGAATCCGTGTAAACTCTATCTCTGCTGGACCAATTCGTACACTTTCAGCTAAAGGAGTAAGTGATTTTAACTCGATCCTAAAAGAAATCGAAGAGCGTGCTCCATTACGCCGTACAACAACTCCAGAAGAAGTAGGAGATACAGCAACATTCTTATTCAGTGACTTATCTCGCGGAATTACAGGTGAAAATATTCATGTGGATTCTGGATATCATATTTTAGGGTAATAAATGGAAAACCGCCAATAGGCGGTTTTTTTATTTTTAATTAACGAAATATGCTGCCTAGCATAATATATGGATGGAAAATAAAAATATGGAGGGTAATGGTATGTCCAATAGACTAGCAAAACAGCCACTTCTTTATATTCAGCAACCAGTACTTGAAAGTCAAGTAGCTCCTATGCAGCAATTCTTTATTATTAAGAATCGAAATAGTAATCCAACAATTAACGATGAAGCGGCTATTTCAGAAGCAAAAACAAACATTGAACAACCTGTACAACGAACAAATGAAATACCTTTGGAAGCAAATGATAATCATGAATTAGTGGTGAGTTCTGTTTCAATGTCTGTACCCACACAGGTTGAAGAAATAGAAGAGCCAAGTATTATGGAGTTTATTTTGGAAAAGATATTTACGCCAGAAGAAAATGCATATGTATTGGATGAAATGGAAAATAATATGGTTAAAGAAATAAGAGACCTAAAGGTTAATTTTAAGGAGCCTGTTATTGAAAAAGCAACAATAGATAAAAGTAAAAATAAGTCAAACAAAAGGATTCCTTTTGACAAGCTCCCATTAAATGAAAAAGTAAAACAACTTAAAATTACTCCACCAATGAAAATAAAATACCGGTTTATTACTACTGATGCAGTTTATTTAGGATATTTTCGTTCTGTAAAAAATGATTTAATTGAAATAGATTCCATAACAAATAATATTATACAAAAAATCGAATTTCCCGCTGATAACCTAATAGATATCTTATTATTTGGGCTCTAAAAAAAAGGCTTACCATTTTTGGTAAGCCTTCTTTATTATTAGTCTCTGTTAACTCTTACTGGATCTAAGCAAGTAACTCCGCAGAAGCAGTTTAGATCTACTGTGATACAAATACCAGTTGCATCAATATCGTTTAATCCTACGCTTCCACCAGGGAATTGACTACAAGGATCTTGCGGATTTGGACCGCCTCCTGCAGTCAATAATTCTAATGTTGCACAACAATCTTCATCTACTGAATTCACTCTGAATAAGAATGATTGAATACATTCAAATCTTACATTAGAACTTGCTCCTGGAGTATTTAAACGAACACCGGTTCCTAAGAATGGTTCGCAATCACAATATAAGATAACAGGAATGGTATCGGGACCGTTCGTTACTGGAGAAACAAGCCCTTCTAATTGTGCGATGGATCTTTCACAGCTTGTTGTACATGGACCAGTAGTATCTGGTTCTAGTGCATCTTGTACATCAGCTATTCTTCTTAGGACAGCGCAAACGCAATTGTCGCTATCAAAGCCGTTGTGACCTCTACATGACATACACTTTCATCTCCTTAAATAATATTTTAAACTTACTTCCTTAATAGATTATGAATAGCGTAATTTTTGGTGTGGGTAATCGTCTAAAAAGGGTTTATTATTAATAATTTCTTTGAGTATTTATCTTACGAAGACAAGTTATTAATAAAAAAGCCCAAACGGTTTGATTATTTCTGAATAAAATAATGATGGCTACAAAAGGTCTATATTAAAGGAGGTATAGCAAATGCCGAGTTGGTTTGAATTCATCTTATTAGTACTTGCAAGTTTTCGTCTTACTCGACTAATTGTTTATGACAGCATAACAGAATTTTTAAGAAGTCCCTTTCATCAGGCAGTGTAAGATCAATTACCAGATGGGACAACTGAGACATACGTGATAATAAAAGGTAGAGGAATTAGGTATTGGATCGGAGAATTACTAAGCTGCCATTGGTG
>DASQIV010000630.1:0-10962 GCA_035631415.1 Pseudoneobacillus sp.
GTAAGGCCTTCGTCTTAAGAGAATACGCTGATACTTTTCTTTGCTGGCTATCGAGAGAGTAGAGGACATGACCATTAACTAATAGATTCCGGTAATCTCCAATGGATTCAGGATCTTTACTCAATTCGTGCTTTAAAAATAACTCATTCGAAAGAACGACATTATTAAAATGAGTTTTCTGAGGTGTTCCTTGCTGCAAGGGCCAATCAACTTTAGCGAATGTTGAAAGTGGAGCACAAACGCTGGCCATAAAAGCGAAGACTACTGTTAGAACGATTTTCATTTATTATCCCCCTTCATTTATTTACTTTTCCCCTTTACTAATTTGGATTCTGACCGACGAAAACATGCATGGTTTTTAGTTAAAAATAACTGGTCAGTTTTTTAAATATGTAAAGTATTAATTATTATTGTAATTTTGTTGTTTGTAAAAGTAATGGAAGAGGGGTGTATAAGAAATGGAGTTGGAACTAGTCAGTAAAGTGTAAGAGGACTAATCTTCAGCAATAATAAAGGACCAATAATAATTGGCCTCAGAAAAATAAAATTCTCTATAACTTTTTTCCTTTATAAGATTATCTTCATATTCATAATCGAAACTATTTTCGGTAAATAGATCGGGAGGGTGACTGTTCTCCCAATGTATGGTCCTCTGGAGTACTTCTTTAATTGAAACGATTTTTTATATCCCTGCTCTTTTCTAATACTTTCTGAGGACATGTCTATACTTTGATCCAAATTCATTCCTTGAGGGATGTTTACGGGATCCACAATTTCAATTGTACCATTCCAACCAGAGAAGATTCAGCAAAGACCTTAACCCATTCATGTTCAGTGGAATCATAATCAGATACATAATAAAGTTCATTTTTGACGGCTGGATTTAAGTTGGCGAGAACGACAGCATGTGCCACATTATTAAAATATCCTCTAGTCGTCCACCACTTTGCCAGTTTATCGTCTAATAGAATATATGGTCATTGGTCATTTATTCTTTTTAGATATGGAATAAGACTGTGTTGGCGATCTCCTGGACTTCAAATAAATGTTGAAGCTAAAACACAGAGAGAAGATATAACGAAGAATATTAAAGAGGCAGAACTTGATTTGTTATAGCGGAAAAAGATTCACTTGAACTGTAAATGACCTTTGATAATTGCACCCCAATTATTAGATGGTGTCTAAAAATTGGGGTGCAGTGCAGTTCACACAAACCGTAAGTAGTATCCTATTTTTTACCCACATTATTAAATTCTTTACTAACTTTATACGACTTACCATCATTCTTAAATAACTCTATTTTAACTTTGTGCTCTCCATCCGTGAGATAGAGAGTAATGCCATTTTTATCTTCAAGAACGTGTGTCTCATTACCATTAATGAAAACTTTTGCAAACCCTTCTTTATCGATTTTTTCTTACCAATAGTCATGTCGCTAGTCCATGTTAGATGAAATTCCTCACCCACCAATGTAATATCAGCGTCAAGAGTAGGTGTATAGTGTTTGTTAGAACAAGCAACAGTTAAGAACAATAAAAGGAAAGAAATCAAAAAATATTATTGTTTCACACGATTCACTCCTTTTATTAATAATCATAACAATTTATCAATGTTAATTTTTTTGGTTTATTACATTGGGTCATTTTTGTTTATTTGTTTGTGGAAAAATCTCACCTGATTAGTAAATTTTCCAGGTTTATTTTTACATTTTTATTAATCGTTATTGAGGATGGTTCAATACAGCATTTTTTGAAGATCACCTTATTGATGTGGGAATAATCTCTTCTATTATAGCAATTTCTTTTAACTACCTAAGTCTTCCAATATGATCTAATGATGAATCTATAGATAATCATGATTCTATCTTAATAGAAGTTGCTTAAGATATTTTCTTTTCTAATACATAAAAAGGCTTTTCATTGTAGTTTATTTCTTTAAGTATAGAGAACCCATTTTTCTTCCAGAATTTTAACCCATTATGATTGTCTTTGTAACAACCTAAATAGACTTCTTGTATTCCCCGGTTTTTCATTGTCATCTCATAAATGCCATAAGCTTTTTTTGCAAGTGACATATTTGTAAACTCTTTACGTATAATTAATAATCCAAGCCATGGTTTTTTATCATTTGGGTTCTCCATTATGTAGTCGATAATACCGACATAATTATCTTCCTCTTTAATTAAATATCTCTCCTTGTCCAATTCTTCTTCTTCTAAATGTTCCTCTAGTAAATCTTCATAACTAAGTTGGTTCTTACCGTCAGAAAGTAATAGATAGTCAGGATGGGAATTCATGATTTCCATTTCAATTGATATAAATTGAGTATTAGTCTTGATAAATTCCATGTTTACTTCTCCTTTACTAATTTTATATACATCTAATTAGATAGTAACCTAATTAGATTTCTGTGTAAATAGCTATCTTCCATTGTTCAATATGGAAATTGGCAATATCTTCGGTCGATTTCGATTAGGTCTGTTGGAAGTCAAACTCTATTAGAATTAATTTATATGGATAAAAAGGGAGAAAAAAATTGAAAGGCTACTGAACAGGGGAACACTTTCAAAGTAACCCCTCATTTCTAAAGAAATTAACATTCAAAGCAGTCGTACTACATGAAATATTCCCGTATTAAACTGCTCAATAGCTGAGGCTGTTCAATAACCGTCCAGTGCCCACAATTTTTGATTACTTTTACTTCCGTATGAGGTAAGTATGGTAAAAACAATTCCTCTAAGTGTTTTGGAGTAATAATATCTGTATCACCTTGGGCAATTAAGATCGGAAAATCCTTTAAAACTTCATAGTTTAAGCTATCACTATATTTATCGATAATTTCTTGCCCTAATATCCTATTTACTTCAGCATTACTCTTTGTTTTTGTTTTGTTAACAAGATGTTCGGGAGAAAATAAATAATAGGGATCAATCACCTTAAATATTTCAGAAACCTCAATTTGTCCATTTCGGTATTTGACCATTAACTGATCAAGTGATTTTTTGTCATCAGTGGATAACCTGCCCTCTAATAATTCTCCAAATTTAAGATATCCTTCGGCTGTTGCTCCAACTGCAGCAGTTAAGAAGAGTTTATTGACATGCTGAGGATACCTGGAAGCATAAAGTAAGGCGAGCATAGAACCCCATGATTCACCCACTAAATTTAACTTTTCCAATCCCATCGATTTCCGTAGATCTTCAAGAGTCTCTACTTCCTCGTCAAAGCTATATTTTTGATTAGTATCCTCTTGTGATTGTCCGCATCCTCGTTGGTCATAAAAGATAAGTTCAAACGTATCTGCCAGACCTTCTAAATGAGGTAGAAAATATCGATGTTCTCCTCCAGGTCCACCATGTAAAAAAACGATTGGAGTCCCAGAACCCATCCTTTTTGTAAAAATACCTAAATCCCTAATTGATAATAATTCTTCGGTTATCATATTTTTCTCCTCCAATATTTTTTGCTTGAAAAGTGATGTAATCTATTATAATCTAATTAAAATGACTGGTTGGTTTTATTAAATCATTAATTTTCAAAACTTTCAATATTTTACCTGCTTATTTATTAATACAGATTCATCATATTCAACCTTATAAAAATATGGTGTTGATAGGATGATACTTTTAGGATTCATATCTAAAGAATAATCATAAAAGGAATAGATTGAATTAGTAATATGGATAAAACTAAAAAAGTGAGATTTAGAGACAAAAAACGAAGAGGAAGTTGGATGAATAATGTCAGTCCCATGTGCTTTTTTTGAGTATCAAAGGAACTAATTAGTCAGTTTAAAGAGGAGTATTATGTCCCATTCAATTTTTAATTCTTAATTCCGGTAAGAGAAATAAGGTTTTATTTTCGATAATTTTGAGATTTGATAAAGTAATAACTTTATTTATATATATTATTACATCTTTTTAAAGTTCAGAAATAAACCAGGTAATTACCTAGGAGGAAACAATGAAAAAGAAATCTGAGTTAGACCAGTTATCCTTTCAACGTTCGGTGATTCGAGAAGAATATATGGATTTACAACCTCATAATAAAAACAGTTTAAGTCAAAACCAGTATAATTGGGTACGTCTTAGAGGGCGTTATAGGATTCAGAGTTTTAAGGAAGATATTAATACCGAGGGAAATGAAAGTGTTTAACCCAAATTAAGAGGAGTGTTCATTTTGAAGAGTTTACTAATTGGAATAGGCATCTCTATCATTGGAATTTTAATCTCATTAATTGTTTGGGATATCAATTCTGCCCGTTTTGTAACAGGATTTATAGGTTTTATCTTTATTGCTATTTCGATGATCGTGTCAGGTTCAATGGTAAGTGGTGGCAGAATGCGGCAAAATTTGGGTACAGAAAAACCGGAAGATAGAAGGGAAAGATACAAATCAAAATTAAATATAATACTTCTAGGTATACCCAGTATCCTAACATCAATATTTCTCTATTATTTAATTCCCTGAAATAATAATAAAATAGTTATGACATTGTATTAGAATAGCAGTTTGAATTGGAATCATTGAAAACCATTTAGATTTCTTCTGGTTGTGAGAATTTACGATTGTAATTCTGAAATTTCTTGATTCTAATAGTGATTTGGTTAGTCTTAATAGGTTCATAACACTAGTCTAAATATGGATAAATATCTTATTATGCTAGGTACTATGCTTTTCGCAAAATTATGGAGTGAAAGATATGCCGAATGAATTATTGGTACACATACTAATCGTTATTATAGCTGGCATATTAAGTTCCTTATTATGTTTATATGGACATTTAAGCTTACAGATGCACCTGGTGGGAATCCTTATATTTTAGTAACACTTTTCTCGGCAATTTTCACATTTTCCTATGCGTTCGAGTTAGCAAGTACATCATTAAAGCAAATGAAATTCTGGTTGAATGCGTAGTACCTAGCAATGCCGTTTATACCAGCATTTATCTTATTGATGTGTTTGGAACATGTTAGGTACAAGCAAAAGCCATGGATGTACTATATCTTATTTGCCGTTCTTATGATTACGATATTTATGCATGAAACAAATGAATACCACCATTTATATTACACTTCGATACAGATAAATAGTGAAAGTCCATTCCCTATTTTAAAACTAGAAAGAGGTCCATGGTTTATGTCCACTCTCTCTTTCTATTTTTGTGTTTAATGATAAGTGTCATTGCATTACTGATGCAATTGAAAAAAACAAGATTATTACATTTTCGAATTCAAGTCATTTTGATGGTATTAGGTATTATCATGACTATCATCGCAAATTATTTTTATATAAATGGACTTAGTCCTCCGCAAAAACCTCAATTAAAAAACAAGAAACTACATTAAGAGGATGATAAGGATGAAAAAGGTATTTATTTTAGGTGCAACATCGTTGATTGTTATAGCTTTATCTGGATTTTCAACAATTTCGGATTTTCTAAATAGGGAGCAATCAAAATCACAATCAAATATTAAGGAAGAAACTACCTTTACCGAAAAGGAACAAGAAGTTTCTGAAGAAACAACAGAGGGACCTCTAAAAGTAAAAGCAGAATTACCAGAATTCCCATATATAGGACCACCAGTAGGTCCACAAGAAGGAGGAACAGAAGGAACATTAGTAGACAACTTGGAAGAACCACTGGAATTAACTGATAATGTTTATGCTGAAGGGACATATATTCGGCAAATTGATAGTGCTTCTGTAGAAATTAAAGTTGATGGAGAAGTCAAAGTTTTTTATTTACTGAAAGGATTTAGTGGATATGGTGAAGGAATAAGAATTAGATTTTCTTATGGTACTAATAAGGATGGTCTAAATTTTATTACTGTAATTAAGCAGTAGACAAATATATTATTGAAAAAGTTTAAAGTGGTAAGTACAAGTAACTCACGGAAGGATATTCTTAAAGAAGTGCGATGGCTTTTTCTTATTGAATTTATAAAGAAAGTAAAATTTATGAAGGAGTTACCAACATGGGAGTACTAGGTATATCAATATTTTTTATTACAATATTAGCTATTGGATTTTTAATTTGGACAGTTTCAAGTATTAACGAGAAGTTGGAGCTAATAATAAGGATTCAATTGAAAAAGGACAACATACATTTTAACGATAGAGATTTGGAGCAAGAAGTTCAAAAGTATAGAGATAATTAACTTTTTCCTTCCTAAACTTCCATGAAAATAATAGTTATGTAGGATATATCGTCTAGATGTTACCAATGAGGTTATTAACGGCTTTGAATCTTTATGGAATGACTCGTATCCTGAGAGGGGTTCTATTGTAATAATCTTAGCACCAGATAAAATTGACTTAGCTTTATTTTTTCCATATTGTTTTGACGTCTCTATTGTAGATAACCCGAATACTGGATTAACTCCTAGTGCTGTGAAGTATTGTAAAAAACAAGTAGAACAAGGATTTATTTCTCTTTGTTTTTATGAAACAAATGGTTTTGAATGGGTAAGTGTGTTTGCTCCAAAAGAATTGAATTTATTTGACAAAGCAATAATGAACTGTGGGACAAAGATAAATATATCGGAGTGGGAGAAATTTAAAAAGCCAAAAAGGAAGTTGCCTGACACAATTAGACGCTAGAATAAATGCTTTTCAACCTTATGGGTGAGAACTAAAAGAAGAGATCGCTACAGCGGTCTTTTTCCTTTTTGTGCTGACGTGAGAGTTTAGCAAAAAGAGGGGATGCAAGTATATTCATCCTCACTTTGGATTGGAATTTTTAAAATAACGTATTTCCTGGTCCACATTTGAGTGGTAAGAATAATCTTCTTACCTTTTTTTTCAAAAAAAAGTCCGGCGCCTTCTTGAGTTAAATATGAAAATTTCCTTTGCTTCATGAAATTAATAGCTTTTTGTTTAAATGCGCCATTGTCAGTCTTAGTTATGTAATACCTATATTCCCCTTCGTTTCCAAGATGAGTAACAACTTTATCAGTAAACAATGCTTTTGTTAATATTTCTGCATTTGACACTGTTTTCATCGGGGAACCAGGGACAAAAATGACAAAAATAATATAACTAATTACTAATAATAGTCCGAATGAAGCAATAATCATCATTAATTTGCTCTTCATAAAATCACCTCATAGTATTTGACGTAAATAAATGGTGAAAGGTTCAATTGGTATTTACTGATGTACAACACTAGGAAATTGTTCAATAATAGAGATTCCCTTAAAAATTAACTTATAGATAGTTAAAAGATGTTGAAAAATTATGTTCTGGTATATATTAGCGATACTAATTGTTTTATATGTTATTACTGTCCTTCAACTATTAAATATCAATTAAAATTGATTTCATATCAACTAAATATTAAAGAAAAAGAAGTAATAAAGATAATGAGAAAGATTTAGAAAGACACGAATTGTTTAGCAAAACAATTAACCCAAGTGTAAGCATCTAGTATCATAAGCACCATTATTCTAATTGCAAAACATTCTTTAAGAATACTTTCAAACCGTTAATCTGCTCTTTTAAATAAATATTTTCAGTTTTGTTAATAGGGAATGACAACATCCTATGAAGAAGCATCCCATCCAAAATATGAATGATAAATAGTAAAATTGCTTCAGTTGGTTGTAATAGTTTAAACTCTCCTGTCTCGACACCATGATCAATAAATTTTGATTATTTTTTTACTACACCATTAAAACGAGTAGTTAAGTATTGTGATCGGTCCTTTTTTCTACAGCTATTAACCGCATATTCATACTGGACAATCCCGAACCCCAACCGACTTTCTAAAATAGTTGATTCAGAGTAATTTAAAAATAGCATTAATGCATTCCATGCCGTATCACTCTCATCCAATAATTTATTTATTTTTTCTTCATATCTGCGATCATGCTCATCTGTAATGGCCCAAAACATTTCATCTGTACTTGAAAAATACTTATATACTCCGCCTCTACTTAGTCCCGAAGCCTCCACAATATCCGTCATCGTGGTAAATTCAAAACCTTTCTCGATAAATACTTTTCTTGCAACGTCTAATATTTCTGTTTTACGTTTTTCTTTGTAATCTTCGCTTACTTTCGGCAATTGTTAGACTTCCTTTTAATACTTTTTTCACCAATGGAACGGATATTCCAATCAATATCAAAAGGCATCCTGATAGCACATAGGCAATCATAACCCCCATAGCCTCCACCAATATGCCACCTAAAACCGTTCCGATAACCGAAGCTCCGTTTGTTATACTATTAATAGTACCAAAAATGCGCCCACTCATGTAAACAGGGGTACTTTTTTGAGCAAAAACATTAAAGGAGACAAAAACAGCAGCAGCAGCTATACCAACAAATAAGAAAATAAGAGGAATTACAAAATTTAAAATAAATACTGGTAAATCTATAATCACTACAACAAGTGAGAAGCCGGCTCCTATCCCAATAGTTCCAATTGTTAAAAAGGTATGAATAGAATGAATTTCTTTCTTACTTATAAATGCCGACATAATTAACATTCCTGCCCCTGAAGCTGATAGGCAATATCCAACTAATTTTACTGAAAGATCGGGAGCCTCTCTGAATAAAATCATAATTTGGGTATCTGCTATCTGTAAAACAAGGAGTACAGAGCTTAGTACAAATAATCCAAATTTAAAAAATGGAACAGTTTTCATGAATGATAATACATTGATAGAAGTAATGGTATACAAAAATTGGATAGGGAGTAAGGTGTTAACCGTTAATGATCAGATACTAAACAATACATAAACTGACTGTTTTTTTAATGTAAAATAAATTTGTTATTATTTAAGAGGAGATACAGATTTTTCAATCAAATCATTAAAAATATATTGCAATTTTCCTATATTAGTCTTAAAATTAACATTATAAAAGAATAAAACTAACTGGTCAGTTTAAATATAATTTTTGCCTTTTTACACTACTATTTATTTTACTACTTCAGCAGCTTGCCCTCCTTAAAGGGGAGGAATCATTCTTGATGTTGAGATTACAAAATTTAATTGATTCATCAAAGAGTTTTTCTAATAAGGGTGTCTGATTATGAAGAGTGAATCTATGATTACTGGATAATTTGCTAGGATTACCCCCCAGGGCAAATTAGTTATTGAATTACCCTCCTATTCAGGGGGGTTTTTATTATTGCATTTTTATTTTTAGAAGAACAGAAACCTGTATAATATGGCTACTTACAATTAATATGTTTCTTGAAAATTTTAAAATCCAGATAGTCAGTTTATTAATAAAATGATAAAATTAAAGGTATAATTACAATTTAGATTTAATATCAGAGGGACATGCCTTAGGGACTTAAAACGGAAGAAAGTAATGATGCATTTATTTAAAGCAACCCATTAAAAGTGTTTAATGAAGAACTTGTAAAATGTTAATTCCATCTCTAAATTGAAAATCTTTAAAAATCTTTATGATTAAGAAAGAGTAAAAATGACTAGTTAGTAAGGCAGTGTCTTATCTTTACTACTAAATATTGATGAATCATTAATAAGTATAAGTTTTTGACCATAAATTTCCTAGGATGCGTTACTATATACTTGGATTGGGTATATAATAATAAATAACTTACACTTTTAATACATACAAAATGAAGTATTGAATTAATATCTATATTTTTAATATAAATCTTTAATATGGAAGTGAACGTATTAATGTCACCAATTGTATCCGAGGATTATAAAGAAAAAAAAAAATCAAAGATTCTTTCAAGTGCACTGGAGTGCTTTGCTCAAAAAGGGTTTGTTACAACAACTATTGATGATATTGGGGCTCATTCAGGAATCAGTAAAGGTTCTATTTATAATTACTTTGCAAGTAAAGAAGATATTTATTTAGAATTATTAAACTCTGCAACTGCTCATGATAAAGAGGATATTACCCAGAACTTCGCTAAACTGCGTTCGTCTTTGAGTAAAATTAGTTTTATGTTTGATGTATTCTTAACTTTAGATCCATTTAATCCAAAGCGAGTAGGTACAACTGTTGTATTTTATGAATTTACTTTTCATTGTACGAGATCTGAAAAGTTATTAGATCCACTAACCAAGCGCGGAAACTTTCTTGTTAATATCATCAAGGAAACGTTGGAGAAGGGGCAAGAGTTAGGAGAAATTAATCCAAATATCGATACTGATTTATACGCTCATAAGTTTTGGATAATCATAGATGGGGTTTCTTTACAAACTATTTATAAAGATTTTCCTTACTATGATGTATTACGTGAAATAAAGGAAATGTACCTAGAGGAAATAAAAAACTAGTATCTTTTTTGCCAAACTATACGTTTGGTTTTTTATTGTATTTTATTGATATATACGTCTACCAAAAAAACATATTAGCTTCTTGAAGTATAGCTGTTAGATTTTATTAAATTTTTCTCAATATCAACGGTTTGTAGGGGGGACTTATGGCTGTTTTAAGCAACGATTATAAAGAAGAACAAAAGAATAAAGTTTTAGCTAGTGCGTTAGAATGCTTTGCAACAAAAGGGTATGAGGCAGCAACAATTGATGATATCGTTAACCATTCTGGAATCAGCAAAGGATCGATCTATAAGCTATTTAAGAGTAAGGAAGAGATTTATATCCAATTAATGTATCGGAATACGGATGAAATGTATGCTGAAATAAGAGTTATTTTAGCAAAAAATACATCGGCTTTAGATAAATTAATTTCAGTATTTACAGAATATCTAGACAGGGAATTAAATCCTTTTATTTTAAATTCCTTTTTAGTTCAATTTGAAACTCAACTTTTCGCTTCACGAAAAGAAGACATGATGAAGATAGTAGAAGAAATACGTCTAACTAGAATAAATATTATTTCAGATGTACTACGTGAGGGAATACAAAACGGAGAATTTAAAAAAGAAATAGATGTGGATGTATTCTCAGAATTGTTTTGGTCTTTTGTGGATGGAGCAGTTACTCACAAATATCTGTTTCCAGGGTATC
>DASQIV010000631.1:0-5979 GCA_035631415.1 Pseudoneobacillus sp.
GTCAAGGATTGGCCATCAATTAGAGGATCTCTATACTCGTTTATATCATTTCCTTCAATCTAGAAATACCCCAGAGCTTGATATGGTAGAAGGTTTGATGAAGTATGATTACCTACTAAACCAAAAATATAATCCAAGAAAACCATGGTGGGAAGGTAGATTACAAAAAGAGGACCGCTCCAGCATTTATAGAGATATACTTGAAAATCCAAGTCAACTAGGAAACGAATTCGTCTCCTTACAACTAAATGAAAAAGACCTATACAAACATACTTTACTTGAAACCCTTGCATTTGATTTACAAATATATTTACAAAATGGAGAAATCCACCGAAAAAACAGTTTTATTCTCACCTTCTTCTCTCCATCAAATGAAGGAACAAAAATTTTCAGTTTATAAAGAACAAAAGCGCAAGCGACTTGAACAAGGAAAAAAGCAGTTCATTTTTTCCAAGCCCCGACAAGCAAATGTTCTCTAACCAAGGAAGAAGTGGTTTTTCTTCTTCCCTCGAGGGGCTAGGAAGGAAGAAATGAAGTACTTTCTTCCCCGCTGGAGTTAGACGTGAATGACATTGTTTTCGATAAGTTATCTACAAGCGAGTATTTTATAATTTCCCAAACAAATACAAAAACCCAAGGGAATCCCCTTGGGTCTATTTTTTATCGGAACGGTTCTTTTGGGAATCATCTTTCTCATTTTGATTTGAATAAGGGAATTCATAAAACTTAGCACCGTTTAAATCCCCAAACTCTATTCCGAATTCAACATTCGTGACTTCTCTAAGTTTTTCTTTCTTTTCTTCCATTAGGCTCTACCAGCTCTACCTTGCTTTGAATTACGATTTGCACCCTTCATCCGATTTTCACCTTCACTAAATTCTGCTGAAAATTCCGATTCTGCTACGTTTTTCTTCGGGGTTTTGCTATATTTATCAACTGCATCAAATTCTGCTTTACGTTTCGCCATATTATTACCTCCTATTTCTTTAACATCATTATTATTTTGTCAATTTAATTAGAAAAGATACTTTATGTTGTTTCTAAAAATTGTCCACATAAAATGGGGTTAGTTATTTAAACTAATTAAAAAGGAAGTGATATCTTTGAAAAAGGAAAAAAATCAAGAGAATTTTTCAATCGAGGAGACTCTTCCTCACCAAATTAGTGCACCCAGCTTTAAAGATACAGGGATAAAGATGCAGGCCCCATTTAAAAATTCACATGGTGTCATTATTGGTGATAGTCTCTATTCTTCCCCTAATTCCCCTCTAGAGAACTGGAGTGATGAAACAGATCCAGAAATTATGGCTGGAGAAGAATGGGTTCATCCAACAAATGACATCGGTTGGAATACAGCGGAAAATCGCGAGTTACTTGAAAGCAAAAGGAAACCTCAAGCCTATCCGTTTATGCATCCAACAAAAGATGTTAGTCATGGGAAAGATTAAGAAACAAAAAGCTTAAGCGCTCTGTTTAAGTAAAAAAGAAGTTCATTTTTTCCTATCTAACACATCTTTAATTAACTACAATGATATCCTATACCAAAACAAAAGGTTGGCCAAAGCCAACCTCTTTTTTATCCAATAATCACTTTTTCCTTCGGATAATGAAAATTTGGTTCTACTCTTTTACCACCAATAATAAATAAAAATGATAGTATGCCAACCCTTCCAATAAACATTAAAAGAATAATGATTAATTTGCCAATGGTTGATAGATCTGAGGTAATCCCTAAGGATAACCCTGTTGTACCAAAAGCTGAAGCGACCTCAAAAATTAAAGATAAGAGTGGATGATTTTCTGTAATACTTAAGATAATAACACCAAAAAAGCAGATAATTAATGCCATCATTGTTACTACCAATGATTTAATGATATCATCTTCAAACAATTCTCTTTTAAACACTTTAATCGAACGATTACCTCTTGCAAAATGAAAGAAAAATAATAAATTTAAGGCAAGGGTAGTGGTTCTTATACCGCCGCCTGTAGAACTAGGAGAAGCACCTATAAACATTAAGGAGGAAATAAATAACAAAGTTGGATCACTAAATTGATCTACATCCATGGTTGTCAAACCCGCACTTTTAGTGGTGGTAGAATGGAAAAAAGCATAAAAGAATGCTTCATGCCATGTTTTACCCTTAAAAAAATGATGTGATTCTAAAATTAATATCCCTAATGTACCAATAATTAAGAGCCCTAGAAATGTAATGGTCGTCAGTTTTGTATTAAGGGAGAAAAAAAATCTACCAATGCTCTTCCGATTAAATAAATACTCCTTTGTCTCGACTAATACAGGAAAACCGATAGACCCTAAGGTAATTAGAATGATGCATACCAATTGTACAAAGTAATCATTTGCATATGGAACAAGAGATTGACCTGTAATATCAAATCCTGCATTGGTAGTTGCACTAACCGATGCAAAGATTCCATGAATAAAAGCTTCATTCCAAGTCGAATAAAATTTAAGGAAATACGTTCCTAATATGATTGCACCTAATATTTCAATAAGAATAATTAGAATAAGGATTTCTTTTAATAATTTTACTAGACCAGATAAGTTTGTTAAGTTCTGATCTGTCATGATCAACTTTCTTTCTCTTAGTCCAATTTTTCTCCCAAGTATTAACCAGAAAAAAGTTCCTAAAGTCATAACCCCAATTCCACCAAATTGAAGAACAAACATTAATAAATATATACCGGTTTCAGAAAAGGTCTCTGAAATATTAACTGTTGTAAGACCAGTAACACTTACAGCACTTACCGCAGTAAATAATGCATCCATAAAGGTCCACTCTGCATTTGGCTTCAAGGCTATAGGTAGACTTAACATAGCCATACTCACTGTTACGGCTATAAAGTAATAGACTACAATTATTTGAGCAGGTGATAGTTTGGAGACCAGTTTTTGTAATATTATCTTCATTTTCAATAATCTACCTTTCTAGAGTTCACTCTCCATCCTATATTATAGAAAAACCATCAACGAATAAAGTAAATAAGTACTTTTTCTTCATGCCTGAAATGTTAAATGTGTTTATTCTTGGAATAAACAAAAAAAATTACCTCTTATGAAATCATTAATTTTCTACAAACTATATATACAGAGTACCTAAAATTCTCTGTGATTCATCCACAAAAGGGAAAAGGAGTGAGAAGAATGGCTAGAAGTAGCAATAAATTACTTGTACCTGGTATTGAACAATATATGGATCAGGTTAAATATGAGATTGCCCAAGAATTTGGTGTGAATTTAGGTTCCGATACAGTATCTCGTGCAAATGGATCTGTTGGAGGAGAAATCACTAAGAGATTAGTTCAACAAGCACAAGCTCAATTGGCTGGAAATAATAATCAATAAAAAATTAAATATATATGGCAAAAAGTCCGGACAAACTGTCCGGACTTTCAATTATCATGTTTATCTTTTTTCTTTTGATTCTTTTTATCTTCCCAATTATCTTTATCACTACCCTTATGATGATGTTCATAATCTTTATCATCATTATGATCATCACTTTTATTTTCAGAATAATTGTTTGGGAAATTTTTCATCGTTTTTTTCGCATCGGATTTATTTTTTTTTTCTTTATCTTTACTATCGTTTTTGTTTCCCTTTGGTTTTTCTTCATTCTTTTTTAATTGGCCTGGTGCTTGAGTCTTACCCTTCACTGGGTTGTTCTCTTTTTTTATCTGTTCTTTTTTACTATTGTTTTGAATATCAAGTTTCTTACCATTATCTTTTATACCAGGGGCTTTATTATCGTTTGGTTTAATCTCTTCTTTTTTCTCGAATTTAGGCTGATTTTCTTTTAATTTACCCGTTGTAATCCCTTGCTTATGAGCTTTTTCTCTTTCTTCTTTTGTTCCGTGGACAACAGTTAATTGAAGATTTTCTTTTTCCACTTTCTCTTCAATTATTTCAATATCATCTTCAAGCTTTTTTTCAATTTCATCTTGTTTCTTATTTTCATAAACAGTTGAGATGACAACCTTATCATGTTTTTCAAAGTATCCTTGCTCTTTAATTTCTTCAATTATTTGTGTAGTCACCTCAGAAACATCTTTTTTCTTCCAGTCATTTATTTCCGAAATAACCTGCTTACCTTCAGGATTGTAGGCTTCCAAGCTTACAACCTCTAAGTCTTCATTGACCGCTAATTCTATACTTGGATTTACATCAATTGACATATAAGCATATACATCGTCATTTCCATATATAGGAAGAAGCGAAGCTGAAGCAACCGTGATTGCAAATACCGCTGCTGCTATAGCCTTCCCAGGAAGCTGATAAAACAATGAACTTTTCTTTTGGACTACATTAATTGGAAAAAAATCAATTTCTTGTCCTATGATGTATTCTTGTTTCTCTTTACGAGCTTTTAAAAACTCGCCTTCTGGGGTTAATAATGTCAAAAAACGTCTGTCAATTTCCATTACAATTCCTTTTTTCACGTTTTCAACACCCCTTTAATATAATCTTTTAAATAAACATAATCATTAATTAAAATAAGTGAAATTGCCATAATGTACTTACGATTTCTTTCAATCGTTTTTCTACTAACTTGGACTATATCCTCTAGCTGTTTAATAGGTAATCTTTTTTTCTCAATCAAGTAAGCCTGTAGTGCTTCGTCATCAACCAAAATCTTAGCAATTTCCATCGCATTCTTCCTAGCATCCGCATGCTTTGGTGATTGCTCAACCAGATCCTGAAAAGAAAGGTCAAATTCTTTTAGAATTTGTTGGAATTGAATGATTTCCTGTCTTCGTAATTCCGATTCTGTCTTTTTTTGATAGTCATCAATAGAAATTTCATTTTCAATTGTTAAGCTAGGTGAATCATCATCCTGATTCTGTGACCCAAAATCCATACTTATACTTTGATTTTTTGAATGCTTTCGAATATAATCAATAACCCTACGTTTGATCATCACTTCTGCAAAGCTAAGCAATGAACTACCACGTTCAGGTGAATATTTTTGAATTGCTTCATGAAATGCAATAAGACCAATGCTAAATTCATCATCTGATTCATGTATAAATCTTTTACATACTGAAGATACCGTTTTTGCGATAAACGGTTTATATGAATCAATCGTTTCATTTAATAATGGAAGATCGCCTTGTTGAATTTTTAGCACTGTCTCTTCTAACGTCTTTTTCCGCTTTTTCGCCATAAACAATAAACTTAGCATAAGCCTCACCTCACTTTTACCTAAACCATTATACCATACGAAGATGATATCATTTTTTAGGGGGTTAGGCTTTAGAGAAAAGATAGTCCGATTTAATCGGACCATCTTCCCACATTTCATGATCACAGATTATTATTTATTACCTTTTTCGCCCTTACCATGTTCACGGTCATTGTGGCTCTTATTATCATGATTGTATTTGTTTTTTGCTTCTTTCTTGATTTCTTTAACTTCTTTTTTAAATTCTTCACGCTTTTCTTTGATTTCACGCTTAGCTTCTTCTTTATTTTTTTTCACTTCTTGCTTTACTTCTTTGTTTGCTTTTTTCACAGGAACTTTTACAACTGGAGCAACAGTAGTTGTTGTTTCTGATTCTACTGCGTCAGTTGTAGCATCAGTTTCAGTTGCTTCTGTTCCATCAGGATCTACTTCTGTTGAAACTGCTGTATCCACATCAGCTGTTACTGCAGATTCTTGTTCTTCTGTTTCTTCAACCTCTTCAGCTTCTTTAGCTAAACGAGCTTCTATTTTAGCTAATTTCTTTTCTAATTTTGCATAGCTCTTTTCAATATTTCTTTGAAGTGCTGCTTTAGCCACTGGGTTTTGGATTTTTTCCATTGCAGCAGTTAATGCAATAATATTTTGAGATAAAATTTGTTGTACTTCTTCTACAACTTCTACATCTTCATTTACAGGTGCTTCAACTGATTCTTCAGTATCCGTTTTTACATCCTCAGTAACTTCACCTTTATCTTCTTCAGTAGCAACTGTGTCA
>DASQIV010000632.1:0-3993 GCA_035631415.1 Pseudoneobacillus sp.
ATCTCAGTTCCACTTGCAGGTTTGTTTCCAATTATTTTTCTTCCTGTTCTTGACTCTAATTCAGATACTAATTCTGGTGGAAAGCCGTCAGGGAATACTTTAAAAGGTGTTCGAATATTAAGTCCCATAATCTCCCAATGACCTGTCATTGTATCTTTTCCATTTGAGGCTTCTTGCATTTTTGTATAAAAAGCTAATGGTTTTACAACTTTTTCGATACCTTGTATTTCACGTATATGGCTAAGTCCTAATTGACCCATATTTGGCATCTTTAATCCATTCATTTTTTCAGCAATATGACCTAATGTATCAGATCCTTTATCACCGAATTTTTCGGCATCAGGCGCTTCCCCAATTCCAACAGAGTCCATTACCACAAGAAAAATTCGTTTATATGTATACGAAGCCATACTAAGTCCTCCTTTTACAAATCAAAAACATTCTTTAATCTATAATTCCCTTTTGAGAAATGAATAACCATTTATCGTGACAGTTTAAAAGTCTAACTTAGACTTTTTAAAGTCAGAAGTCTGACATCTTTATTTTACTGCATCTTTTTAAAAATTCAAGAATAAAAGCTATCCGGGATTGGACAGCTTTATGACAATTCTATGAAACTATTAAGCTCTTGGATGAAATTTTGTGTATACCTCTTTAAGTCTTGTTTTCGTCACATGTGTATAAATTTGCGTAGTTGATATATCTGCGTGCCCTAGCATTTCCTGAACAGCTCGTAAATCTGCCCCATTTTCTAATAAGTGGGTTGCAAAGGAATGTCTTAATGTATGTGGTGTTAATTCCTTCTCAATTCCAGCTTCGTTTACTAATTTTTTTAAGATTTTCCAAAAACCTTGTCTAGTTAATCTTTTACCATGATGATTTAAAAATAAAGCGTCTTCTCGTTGTTTGCCAGATAAAAATTTATAACGAGCTTTCTCAATATAGGTTTTTATAATATTTGCAGCGGTGTTTCCTATTGGTATGATTCTTTCTTTATTTCCCTTACCAATACACCTAACAAATCCCATGGTTAAATGAACGTCACCTAAATTTAAACCAATTAACTCACTAACACGCATTCCAGTTGCGTATAGTAATTCTAGCATTGCTTTATCTCGATAACCAAAATGATTTTTTAACTTTGGTGATTCTAACAAAGTCTCCACTTCTTCCATCGATAACACTTTCGGTAAGGAGCGTTCAAGTTGCGGTGATTCTAAATGTACAGTAGGATCATGCTCTGTTACTTTCTCTCTAATTAAAAATTGATGAAAGGCACGAACAGATGCTGTATGCCTAGCAAGGGTTTTGGAGGATTTATTTTGATCCTTTAAATGTCCCAAGAAATGGACAATCTGTACACGTTTAACTTCATTTAAATCCGATATATTTTCAGTATCTTTTAAATATCCAAGATAACTTTTTAAATCTCTTTCATATGAGATAATCGTGTTTTGCGCTAGACCTTTTTCCACTAATAAAAAGTGAATAAAATCTTTCAAATGATTGTCTATCAAGTTTCATTACTCCCCATTTAAGTAAAACAAGATTAGCCGGTCTAGTACTGATAGGTCCTCAGTATTTTCCATTGTTGAGACTTTTATTGCTGCTCCTTCTGGCTCATCATATCGATGATAATCTTGATACTCTTCATTTAACCAAATGATACCATAATAAAAAAGGATTGTGCATCCTGTAAAAATAATAAACACTTTTATAGATTGAAAGATCATTTTGAAAAATGAACCCATCCTTATGCCCCCATACATGATCATAGTTCTGTTACTTCGTATCCTAGTACAAGATATGCCAGTTTGGACGAGTTTTATACCTATTAAGTACAAATTCAAAAACAACTTCTATGTAGTGGAACGTACTCCAACAAAAAAAGCCGAGGATCTTCATGAATGCATTCATGTAGATTCTCGACTTTTTTATATCAGTTACGGTACATTTTATATTTAATTATTCTTCTTCCTCAACTTTGTCAGAGCAACGATGACAAATACCATGGAATGTTAAGCGGTGGTCTTTAATTTTAAAGTTCCAATCACGTTCAACGATTTCTTCCACATCTTCTAATAAGTCATCTTGTATTTCATCTACAGCACCACATTCAATACAAACTAAATGATGATGAAAATGTGCTGCTCCTTCTTGACGCAAATCATATCTTGATACACCATCGCCAAAATTAATTTTGTCGACTATTTTAAGTTCTGTTAATAATTCCAACGTCCGATAAACAGTTGCTAAACCTATTTCAGGCGATTTATCTTTCACCAGGAGGTATACATCTTCTGCACTTAAATGATCCGCTTCATTCTCCAACAACACTCTAACTGTCGCTTCACGTTGTGGAGTTAGTTTATAACTTGATGAGTGCAACTGTTTTTTTATTCTATCAATTCTCGTTTCCATATCGAAGAACCTCCCTCGCCCACTATCAAGTAATATTATAACAGAAGGAAAAAGAGATTCAAAATAAAATTATTATCAACAAATATAAATAATCCATACTATTTAATAATTATTATAAATTACTAATCGAATTCATTACGGATTTCATAAATGTAGGAGATAGATAAGCTTCAACAGCTGCCGCTGCTGCAATGAAGATGACAGCTAATAGAAAGGTTCCTACATAATTTTTAAATAAAGGGAAAAAAGGTTGGCCGTATTTTTTTAAAAATTGTCTTTGAATCATTTTTAAAGAGAACATAACGGCTACTGTTGTTGTGATAATAAAAACAGGAATGATAATAAAGTTTTGTGGCAATACAGACACAAACGCTAAGAAAAATCCATTCCAACCCATTTGGTTAACTAAGAAACCTACTGTAAATCCAACAACCATGCCCTTCATGAAGAGCAGGATTAGAATGACTGGTAACCCTATTATCGAGATTCCAAGTAACCACATAAGTCCAATAAACTTTAAGTTATGAAAAAAACTTTGCTGAAACAAATCAGGTGCTTCTGCTAATTTCCCATTGCTCATTTGTCCAAAGAACTGATTCAAATAATAAAATAAATCTTCCTTTTGAGCAAAGCTTAAGCTATTTACAATAACAGCTCCAAAAATAACTCCCATCATAAACAAAACAATGACAAATAAATAAATCGAGGAGTTTTCACGTAAATAATTTGCGGCAACGTTCTGGTACATTCTTTTTTTCATATGTGTTCCTCCTACTAGTAATACCTTATTCGTTACTAAATTGTATGCTTGTCTAGAGGAGGTATGACAAAAATTTTATATACCTTTAAACAGTTATCCTTTACCAAATAAACGCGACGGGGATTAGACCCCCGTCGCGTTAATATGTAAATTATTGATCTGCAATTTTCCCGTATTTCCCTCCCCCACCAGCGTGGAGGTTGATTTCACCATTCCTTGCCTTCCATATTAATTCGGCAATTGATGGAGGGACAACTTCTTTTAAAGCCTCAAAAGGAACTTCATGAAGAATGGCCATTTCCGTTCCAAAGTGATTTAATAGCTTATCCAACATTTTTGGTCCTAATCCTGGAATGAACTCTAACGGTACTTGATGGATATAGGGAGGACGACTTCTCTTAATTTCAGGAAATGATTGTAACTCCTTTATCCGATCTGCAACACCCTTAATGATTTTAACTTCGCCACATGAAGGACATTTCTCTTCATTGACCCCCACCGCATGTGAACAACTTGCACAGACTGTTTGGTGATATTTTCCCAACAGTGGATCAAGTCCATAGTTAGCCATTACCCTTCTTCCCTCGGTTTCTTGTAATGCTTTCTTCAACTCAAGAAACGTAGGCTCCACCATTTCCATTACTTGGTACTCTCGTGCAATCTTAGCTAATGAGTGTGCATCAGAATTGGTAATATAGGTAAACTGATGAAGCTCTCCTATCTCATCTGCCATCATCGTATCTGAACTAAGCCCTAGTTCAATCGCATCAATTTTACTAGAATCAAAAACCTCTGTTAGACTCGTTTTTACC
>DASQIV010000633.1:0-2158 GCA_035631415.1 Pseudoneobacillus sp.
CGAATCAACCATAATCTATAAAGACTTAACTTTAAGTAGTTAGGTCTTTATTTATTTTTCATAAATTTTGTATATTATTCATTTTAATTGTCACCATAAAATGAAAGTGTTTCTTATTTCATTTCATTAAGAAAGAGGAAAGTATATTGAACAACATAGTTAATTTTAGGTTTACCCTCTTACTTTTGCTAATGATGGTTTGCCAGTTAATTGCTGGAAATTTTGTGAAAGCTGATGTAACTCTTGAACAAGAATTAAATCAAATGATAAATAATGACCCCAATCTTAAAGGAGCATTAGTAGGCATAAGCATCCGTTCTGCCACTACTGGAAAAATACTTTACGAACATCTTGGTGACACTAGGTTAAAGCCTGCATCTACTTTTAAGCTCTTTACTGCAGCAGCTGCTCTTGAAACTCTAGGTCCAGATTATCAATTTTCAACCGAAATCCTTACTGACGGGTTCATAAACAGAAAAAAGCTGATTGGAAATCTTTATTTAAAAGGTAAAGGTGATCCGACTCTTCTAAAATCTGATTTTGATAATATGGCTGAACATATCAAACAAAAAGGGATCAAAGTTATTCGTGGAAATCTAGTTGCTGATGATACTTGGTATGATGATGTACCTTACTCGATTGATTTACCTTGGAGTGATGAACAAACCTATTATGGTGCTCAAGTTTCAGCTTTAACGGCATCTCCAAATGATGATTTCGATAGTGGTACAGTAATACTTGAAATTCAACCTGCGAAAAAGGTTGGAGAAAAGGGCACTGTAACGATTTTGCCTAAAACGGATATTGTTATGATTACGAATCAAACAAGAACGGTGAATAAAAGTGATAGTAATCATCTTAATATCGTGAGGGAGCATGGAAGTAATCACATTTCCATTGAAGGCACCATTTCTATTCGTGCAAAAAAAATAAAAGAGTGGGTGTCGGTCTGGAATCCAACAGAATATGCTTTAGATTTGTTTAAACAATCTTTGAAAACAAAAGGAATCAAGTTGGAAGGAGAAACAAAGGAAGGACTGGTACCTCATGATGTAAAACTTTTAGTCCATCATACGTCTATTCCTTTATCAGAGCTTCTTATTCCTTTCATGAAATTAAGCAATAACGGACATGCAGAAACACTTGTAAAAGAGATGGGCAAGGTGAAAATGGGAGAAGGAAGTTGGGAACAAGGATTAAAGGTAGTCGAAAATCAACTAACTACACTAGGAGTTAATACAGATACTTTCGTGTTTAGAGATGGCTCAGGGGTGTCGCATATAAATCTGGTACCAGCGAATGAAATAACTATGTTACTATATACAGTTCAAAAAAAAACATGGTATCCTGCCTTTTTATATTCGTTACCCATAGGTGGTGAAAGTGAAAAGATGGTTGGAGGTACCTTGCGTAATCGTTTAAAAACCACTCCTCTTCAAAGCAAAGTAAAGGCAAAGACGGGAACATTAACAACTGTTAGTTCATTAGCTGGGTATATCGAGACAAGAAATGGAGGAACCTTGATTTTTTCTATCCTCTTAAATAATTTAATCGATGAATCCAAAGGGAAAGAGATTGAGGATAAATTATTAGCTATTCTTTTTAACCAATAATTTATTAAAATTGGTGAAAAATTATAGCTTTAGTGTAAACGGGGAACACTTAAGGAAATGCTTTCAAGTTAGGTGGTTAAATGAAAATATTATGTGTTGATGGTGGAGGGATTAGAGGTGTTTTTCCCATTGCTATTCTGCATGCCATGGAAGAAGAATTAAAAACTCCTATTGGTGAGATGTTTGATGTGGTAGCAGGAACAAGTACAGGGGCAATTATTGCAGCAGCAGTCTCTATCAATAAAAATATGAGTGACCTACTTTACAATTATATGAAATATGGAGAAAAGATTTTTGTTCGACAGGCTAAAGTGGGTCTTTTTAAGAGTGTTTATAGTGATCGTTACTTGAGAAGACTCCTAAAAAAAGCATTTGGGGAGCTAACCCTTGCGGATATTGAAAAACCTTTAATTATACCCGCTGTTGACATTACACACGGGAAGCCATTCGTTCATAGGTCCAATTACGGTCATTCAGACAGTGATAACCTTTCAATAAAAATATGGGATGCAGTTCTCTCTTCGTGTTCAGCACCAGTCTATTTT
>DASQIV010000634.1:0-4131 GCA_035631415.1 Pseudoneobacillus sp.
GTAGTTGGAGAAGAAATCCCAACAAACTCAAACATTGTAAAAACTTATATATTAAAATCTAATTTAGAATAATAGAATCTATTTTTTTAAAACAAGAGCAAGTATCGCTCTTGTTTTTCTTTTGTTCAAAACTTTTCGACAATTGGCACAAATCTTGATATAATATTTCGCAAGACGAAGAAAAAATAGGGGGAATCATTTAATGTCACATCTTACATATCCATATGCATCTCAGCGAATGGCAACAATTGCCCGCAATGGGATGGTCGCAACTTCACAGCCATTAGCTGCTCAGGCTGGCTTAGATATTCTTAAAAAGGGTGGTAACGCTGTTGATGCTGCTATCGCTACAGCTGCCTGTTTAACGGTCGTAGAACCAACTTCAAACGGGATTGGTGGAGATGCTTTTGCCTTAGTTTGGATGAAGGATCAAGGTAAAGTCCATGGGTTAAACGCAAGCGGACCAGCGCCAAAGAACATTTCAATTGAAAAATTAAAACAACAAGGCCATGAAAAAATGCCCGTTCACGGTTGGACTCCGGTGACTGTACCAGGTGTGCCGTCTGCATGGGCTACTCTATCAGAACGTTTTGGTCGTCTTCCATTAACAGAAGTTTTAAAACCAGCCATTGAATATGCACGCAATGGTTACCCACTTTCACCGATTCTCGGCAAGTACTGGAAACGTGCTCACGAAATCTTCAAAGAACGCTTTGAAGGGAAGCCAGAATATGAGGAGTGGTTCCGCGTATTTGCTCCAAACGGAAAAGCTCCAGAAATCGGTGAGATGTGGAGTTCCGAAGACCATGCCAATACATTAGCAGAAATCGCTGAAACGAAGGCTGAGAGCTTCTACCGAGGGGCTCTTGCTGATAAAATCGCAGAGGCCTCTGAGAAGTTTGGCGGATTTTTATCAAAAGAAGATCTTGAAGCATATCAAGCGGAATGGGTAGACCCTATTTCTGTCAATTACAAGGGCTATGATGTTTGGGAAATTCCACCGAACGGCCAAGGTCTAGTGGCACTGATGGCTCTTAATATTTTAAAAAATGATGAGTTTAAGCATCGTGAAGATGTTGAAGCGGTTCACCTTCAGTTAGAAGCGATGAAGCAAGCCTTCACGGATGGTAAGGAATATATTACAGACCCAAAAACGATGAAAACGCGAGTGGCTGATCTTTTATCAGAAGAGTATGGAAAAGCTTGTCGTGAAAAAATTACAGACAAAGCACAATTGCCAGTTCCAGGCACCCTTCCAAAGGGTGGAACCGTTTATTTAGCAACAGCAGATGGCGAAGGAAATATGGTTTCTTATATTCAAAGTAACTATATGGGATTCGGTTCTGGAATCGTTGTTCCGGGTACAGGAATTGGATTGCAAAACCGTGGTGCTGATTTTTCATTGGACCCTGAACACGAAAATGCGTTACAGCCTGGGAAAAAGACGTATCACACGATTATCCCTGGTTTCATGACAAAAGATAACGAAGCAGTGGGTCCATTTGGTGTGATGGGCGGCTATATGCAGCCTCAAGGACACGTTCAAGTAGCGATGAATATGATTGACTTCGGATTAAACCCACAAGCTGCTCTAGACGCTCCTAGATGGCAGTGGTTGGAAGGAAAGAAGATTGAAGTGGAACATACCTTCCCTAATCATCTTGTGAAGCAACTCGTTGAAAAAGGCCATCAAATTTCGGTTGCTCATGATTCAGGAGGATTTGGTCGCGGTCAAGTGATTGTACGCAACCCAGAAACAGGAGTCTTAACAGGCGGAACCGAGCATCGCACAGATGGTAGTGTAGCGAGTTACTAGACTTGATGGGAAGATATGAGCGTATTTTTAATAGGAGGATAATACTTTGAAAAAACTATTACTTAGCGGATTTGAACCGTTTTTAGGCTTTCCCATTAATCCTACTGAATCGATAGTAAAAGAGCTTGATGGAAAAATAATTGGTAACTATCAGGTTCATGGTTTGCTTCTCCCGGTAGATTTTGAGAAGGCTGGCCCGAAGATTTTGCAAGAGATGGAAGATGTTCAACCTGATGCCGTTATTTCTTTAGGCTTGGCAGCAGGAAGGTCATCAATAACACCCGAGCGTATCGCTATTAATTGTCGTGATGGAGAACCTGATAACAATGGCGTGGCTTTACAGGACACACCGATCATTTACAATGCACCGGATGGCTATTTTTCAACCTTACCTATTCGGAAAATGGTAAATGTCTTAAACTAAAATGGTTACCCAGCAAAAATTTCTGATACAGCAGGAACTTACCTTTGCAATAACGTGATGTATACGGTTTTACACGCGACTGGAAAATGTATGACAGCAGGATTTGTTCATATTCCAGCATCCCACGAGTTGGCTGTTTCCTATAAAAAAGAAATGCCGAGCTGGTCTCAAAAGGATTTGACTGCAGCGATAGAGAAAATTATCGAAGTGCTAGATTAATCTCTGAAACTCGACAAATTTCTCGGGAAATAAATAGAAGAGGGCTAGGTTGCAATCACCTAGCCCTTTATTTTTATTTAACCTCAAACTCGATTTTCGTTTTAGCATCAGGCCAATTTTGATCGATAAGCCAAATTTCTAACTCATATTTGCCTTTTTCTAAACCTAAAAGTTCACCTTCAAAGGTTAATTCTTCCACTTGTTTAAGGTTTTTTTCGATATAAAGCATAATAAACTTTTTATTATCGGTATACTGCTCCACTTTCTTGCCGTCTTTTTTCAAAAGATAATCAAATTTGCTACCACTTAGGTTAACAATCTGTTCCTTTTCGGTTTGGTTTTTTACGGTGAAAGTCCATTTATAGTCTTGATCTTTTGTATTAGAAACTGACACTTTCGATTCAAGAGTACCCGCCACAATACCACGATCCTTGTTTATGAAATGGTAAACCTCATATAGGCTATACACGAGATGGGATCTTAGGGCTGTTTCACGATAATTCTCTTCATTTGTTAAGAATCCCTCAGCTAGCGCAGCAGCTAAATATCCCTTCGCCCAATTGCTTGCATTTAACTCTATTGAAGCGTATTCATCTTTGTTTAGTTTAGTTACATTAACTAATATTTTAGCGACTTGTTCAATCGTTATTTTTTTATTTGGATTAAACTTGTTGTCCTTTTCTCCAACCATCCAGCCCTTTTTGTATACGGCTTGAATTTCTTTCTTTGCCCAATGCTTATCCACATCTTTCAATTGCGTGTTTTCTTTTTGATCCTCTAAACGAAACAATCGGTATAGACTAACAGCTAGTTCTGCTCGTGTTATGGTTGCTTCAAATTGAGCTTTCCCATCTGCCTTTCCTTTTAAAATCCCTTTTTCAAGCAAAAAATCATAACGTTCCTGTAAAGAAACGTCTTGCTTTGCATTAATAATTCGAACCTCTTCACTTTTACTGATATTCCCTTCTGCACTTGCAAACGCCGCAGAGGTGGGAACCAGTAAAGCGGCTGCAGTAAATAGAACTAACCACTTTTTCATTTTGCTTCACCTCCGTAATTTTCAAACTAATAGACGGAGGTAAAGTAGAATGTGTTACAAAATTCTTGGAAAAAATTTCTGCGGAATTATTATGAACGTAGAATATGGCTAGTAAAAACTAATTAAAGCTCCATTTTTATATGTAATGAAAAGTTCCTTACCGGCCATTTTTTGAAAAAGTACCGAGGATCCGTGACTTACCTTAAGAGGAAGTGGTTCCCCGTAAACATAAAATTCAACGGTTGTATTATCAGCCGCCCCGATTACTTTACCAGTGGCAAAGTTCTTTTTGCCAGATATATAAAGCTTTTGCCCCGCTTGAATGTGATTGGCAGTTAATCGATTCTCCATTTTTAATTTGGTGAAAGGTACTTCAAAACGTTCAGAAAGATTCCATAACGTATCACCAGGAGCAACTGTATAAAATTCACTTAAGCCCATTTCAGCTTCTTGAATGTGTGCAGTCTGTTGCACTTCATGAGTTTCTTGAATCTGGAGGCTTTCTTGAACCTGATAGGGAACCGTTAGAGTTTGTCCAATAAAAATAGTGTTTGATTTTAAATTATTTTGTTTTTTTATAACCGTTATCGGCAATTTGTATTCATTTGCAATGGAATAAACGGTTTCACCATT
>DASQIV010000635.1:0-7686 GCA_035631415.1 Pseudoneobacillus sp.
TATACATTTTGCAACAGGTATTTTATTTTATTCCTATCAAATATACAGTATTGAAATCGTTTTCTTAATGGAGAAGTTTTCTATTGTGACTATCAAGTTTAACAAGTTTGTTGACATTGATAGGATATATCGTTAATAATAATGGATATTTTAATCCCTCTAAGGAGGACAAATAATGTCGGAGTTTTTAGTAATCGTTGAGTCGCCTGCTAAAGCGAAAACGATTGAAAGGTATTTAGGTAAAAAATATAAAGTGAAAGCTTCCATGGGGCACCTAATTGATTTACCTAAAAGCCAAATGGGAGTTAGTAAAGAAAATAATTTCGAGCCGAAATATATTACGATTCGTGGAAAAGGACCTATTTTAAAAGAATTAAAGTCTGCAGCGAAAAAAGCCAAAAAGATTTATCTGGCAGCTGACCCTGATCGCGAGGGTGAAGCTATTGCTTGGCATTTGGCTAAAACGTTAAATATTGATATCAGCTCTGATTGCCGGGTAGTATTTAACGAGATAACAAAAGATGCAATTAAGGAATCTTTTAAGCACCCTCGAGCTATTAATATGGATTTAGTGGACGCACAACAAGCAAGACGTATACTTGATCGTTTAGTCGGGTACAACATTAGCCCACTTCTTTGGAAAAAGGTGAAAAAGGGCCTAAGTGCCGGTCGTGTACAATCTGTTGCAGTACGTCTCATCATTGATCGCGAAAAGGAAATCAATGACTTTGTTCCTGAGGAATATTGGTCCATTGAAGGTGAATTCTTAAAAGGTAAGGAATCTTTTGAAGCCAGTTTTTATGGTGTAAACGGAAAGAAAGTTGATCTATCTTCAGAAGATGATGTGAAGAATATTTTAAGTCAAATGACCGAAAAGAATTTCTTAGTAGATTCTGTTACAAAAAAAGAACGAAAACGAAATCCTGCTCCACCATTTACAACTTCTTCCCTTCAGCAGGAAGCAGCTCGTAAATTAAACTTTCGTACGAAAAAGACGATGATGTTGGCTCAACAACTTTATGAAGGAATTGAGCTAGGAAAAGAAGGTACCGTCGGTTTAATTACTTATATGAGAACAGATTCAACTAGAATTTCGGAAGTTGCTCTAGCAGAAGCAAATACCTATATAGAATCCAGCTATGGTAAAGAATATTTGCTTGAAAACGCAAGAAAAGAGAAAAAACAGACAAATGCTCAAGATGCTCATGAAGCAATTAGACCAACCAGTACAGTAAGAGATCCACAATCGATGAAGGAATTTTTGTCCAGAGATCAATTTCGATTATATAAACTGATTTGGGAACGATTTGTTGCAAGTCAAATGGCTTCTGCCATAATGGATACGATGTCAGTTGATTTAAAAAATGGTAAGGTTATTTTTCGAGCCAATGGATCTAAAGTGAAATTTCCTGGCTTCATGAAGGTATATGTGGAAGGAACAGATGATCAAACAGATGATCGTGATAAATTACTTCCAAACCTAAGTGAAGGCGATAAGATTCTAAAAAAGGACATTGAACCGAAACAACATTTTACACAACCACCTCCACGATATACAGAAGCACGTCTTGTTAAAACGCTTGAAGAATTGGGGATTGGCAGACCTTCAACCTTTGCACCAACTTTGGATACGATTCAAAAACGTGGCTACGTAGCACTTGATAATAAACGATTTATTCCAACTGAATTAGGGGCAATTGTCCATCAGTTAATTTTAGAGTTTTTCCCAGAGATCATCGATGTTGAGTTCACGGTAAAAATGGAACAAGGACTTGATGATATTGAAGATGGGAAGGTAAAATGGGTAGCGATCATTAATGATTTTTATCGTGATTTTGAAACGCACCTAGAAAAAGCCGAAAAAGAAATGGAAAAAGTTGAAGTAAAAGATGAACCCGCTGGTGAAGATTGTGATGAGTGCGGTAGTCCTATGGTATTTAAAATGGGACGATACGGTAAATTTATGGCATGCAGTAATTTTCCGGATTGTCGGAATACAAAGCCAATTGTTAAAGATATTGGTGTGAAATGTCCTAATTGTGAAAAAGGGAATATCATTGAACGTAAAAGCAAAAAACGTAGAATTTTTTATGGTTGTGATCAATTTCCGGAATGTGACTTTTTATCATGGGATAAGCCTATTGCAAGGTCATGTCCAAAGTGCGAAAGTCTACTAGTAGAAAAGAAATTGAAAAAAGGGATACAAGTTCAATGTATTCAGTGTGATTATAAAGAAGAACAACAAAGTTAAGGGTGAGTTTATGACTCACTCTTTTCCATTTGTGGATAAATTGAGCTTATAGCTTTTTTATTTTAGGCTAGTATTGTACAATGCAAAATGGATATGAATGTGTATAGAGTAAAAAGTCTATCTAAATAACCATAATAGAAAAGAGAAATATATTCGAACTAAAGATTGCTCAAAGTGTTTTAGTCGCTTTATCTAACAGGAGGATTATAAATGAATGAAACAAGTGTAAATGTAATAGGAGCTGGATTAGCCGGAAGTGAAGCGGCTTGGCAAATTGCTAAAAGAGGGATTAAGGTTAATCTTTATGAAATGCGCCCTGTCAAACAAACACCAGCCCATCATACTGATAAGTTTGCTGAATTAGTTTGTAGTAATTCATTAAGATCAAATACATTAACAAATGCTGTAGGTGTTTTAAAAGAAGAAATGCGTAATCTTGATTCTGTTATTATCAGAGCTGCTGATGAGTGTGCAGTGCCAGCAGGTGGAGCTTTAGCTGTTGATCGCCATGAATTCGCTGCACGAGTGACAGAGTTAGTTAAAAATCATCCAAATGTAACTGTCATAAATGAAGAAGTTACTGAAATTCCTGAAGGACCAACTATAATCTCAACAGGTCCATTAACAAGTGAAGCTCTTTCGTCTAGTCTTAGGAATATAACTGGAGAAGACTATTTATATTTTTATGATGCAGCTGCACCTATTCTTGAAAAAGAGAGCATAAATATGGATAAGGTCTATTTGAAATCTCGCTACGATAAAGGAGAAGCTGCATATTTAAATTGTCCTATGACCGAGGAAGAATTTGATCGCTTTTATGAAGCTCTAATATCAGCAGAAACTGTCCCATTAAAAGAATTTGAGAAAGAGATATTTTTTGAAGGTTGTATGCCAATTGAAGTAATGGCAAGTCGTGGGAAGAAAACAATGTTATTTGGTCCAATGAAGCCTGTTGGTTTAGAAGACCCGCGTACGGGTAAAAGACCCTATGCTGTCGTTCAATTAAGACAAGATGATGCAGCAGGAACTCTCTACAATATTGTTGGTTTTCAAACTCATTTAAAGTGGGGACCACAAAAAGAAGTATTGCAATTAATTCCTGGACTGGAGAATGTAGAAATTGTCAGATACGGAGTTATGCATAGAAATACTTTTATTAATTCGCCAAAGGTTTTAAATGCTACCTACCAATTCAAAAGTAGACCAGACCTATTTTTTGCTGGCCAAATGACCGGGGTAGAAGGATATGTTGAATCTGCTGCAAGTGGATTAATTGCTGGAATAAATGCTGCAAGATTAGTTTCTGGAAAAGAAACAGTAGAGTTCCCAGCAGAAACAGCGATTGGAAGTATGGCACGCTACATAACAACGGCAAATTCAAAAAACTTCCAACCGATGAACGCGAACTTTGGTCTCTTTCCGGAACTACCAGAAAGAATCAAAGGAAAAAAGGAAAGATATGAGCAACATGCCAATAGAGCGTTAGAAACAATTCAGAACTTTGTGAAAAATTTGTAAAATTAATTGCAAGGGCTATTAATGTATGATACTATTTAATAGCCTTTGTGAGGTGATTAGGTTGGAAAATGTGAACGTTTTATTAAGATTGTTTAAAGAATATTTACAAATCGAAAAGAACTATTCAAAATATACAATTGAACATTACCAACATGATATTAGTGAATTTATCATGTTCATGACTGAACAATCAATTTTAAATTTTAGTGATGTTCAATATTTTGATGCTCGTCTTTATTTAACTAAGCTATTTGAAAAGAAACTATCACGAAAAACCATTGCTCGTAGGATCTCGAGCTTAAGGAGCTTTTATAAATTTTTACTTAGAGAAGAATTAATAAGGGATAATCCTTTTTCTCTTTTGTCTATTCCTAAGATTGAGAAAAGGCTCCCAGAGTTCTTTTACGAAGAGGAGTTAAATCAGCTTTTCGAGTCGTGTGAGATTAACACTCCTATTGGGCAAAGAAATAAAGCCTTATTAGAAATGCTTTATGCAACAGGAATTCGTGTAAGTGAATGCTGCCAAATTAGATTAAGCGATTTAGATTTTTCATTATCAACGGTTTTAGTTCATGGAAAAGGTAATAAAGACCGATATATTCCATTTGGAAAATATGCTTATGAAACCATTTCAATGTACATAAAAGATGGTAGACAAAAGTTATTAAACAATAAAAATAAGCATGATTTTTTATTTGTTAATTTTCGCGGCGGACAGTTAACAGATAGGGGTGTACGTACAGTACTAAATTCGATAATTGAAAAATCTTCTTTAAACGCAAAGATTCATCCACATATGCTTCGACATACTTTTGCTACACATTTATTAAATAAAGGAGCAGATATGCGATCCGTACAAGAATTATTGGGTCATGCTTTTTTATCGTCAACTCAAGTCTATACACATGTAACAAATGATTATTTAAGGAAAACGTATTTAAAAGCCCACCCGCGTGCATAAATAAATTAGTAAATATAAGATGGGTTTTTTATGTTTCTTAGCGCTTTATAAAAGGAGGGCAATACATGTCTCAATTTCATGCAACGACCATATTTGGTATCCATCATAAAGGCGAATGTGCAATGTCTGGAGATGGGCAAGTAACCTTTGGGAATGCAGTCGTGATGAAGCACACTGCACGCAAGGTGCGTAAGTTGTTTAATGGGAAAGTGATAGCTGGTTTTGCAGGGTCTGTAGCGGATGCGTTTACTCTTTTTGAAATGTTTGAAGGAAAGTTAGAGGAATTTAATGGAAACCTTCAACGAGCAGCGGTAGAGCTTGCTAAACAATGGCGTAGTGACAGAGTCTTAAGAAAATTAGAAGCAATGTTAATTGTTATGAATAAAGAACATATGCTATTAATTTCTGGTACTGGTGAAGTAATTGAACCGGATGATGGAATTTTAGCCATTGGCTCTGGTGGCAATTATGCATTAGCGGCAGGTCGAAGCTTAAAAAAATATAGTGGAGATCATTTAAATGCGAAGGAAATAGCCCAGGCTGCTTTAGAGGTTGCAGCAGAAATTTGTGTGTATACGAATGAAAATATCATTGTGGAAGAGCTATAACGGGAAGGAGCCTTTATTATGGTAAAAGGAACGAATTTAACCCCCCGCCAAATCGTAGATAAGCTTGACCAATTCATTGTAGGACAAAAAGATGCGAAAAAAGCAGTGGCTGTCGCATTAAGAAACCGTTATCGTCGAAACTTATTGGATGAAAAAATACGTGATGAAATTGTTCCTAAAAATATTTTAATGATAGGTCCCACTGGTGTAGGTAAAACTGAAATTGCAAGAAGGATGGCAAAAATTGTAGGTGCTCCGTTTATTAAGGTGGAAGCGACAAAGTTTACAGAAGTTGGATACGTTGGTCGGGACGTAGAATCGATGGTGCGTGACTTAGTTGAGACTTCTGTAAGGCTTGTGAAAGAAGATAAGATGCAACGAGTTAAAGAACGGGCCGAAAGAAATGCAAACAATCGACTTGTTGAACTTTTAGCACCAACTGCCAAAAAATCAAATAATTATAAGAATCCACTTGAACTATTGTTTGGAGGTGGAGGACAACAAGAGCAAGAAACAACTACAACTGAAGATTATGACATCAATGAAAAGAGACGTTCAATTAAAGAAAAATTAGCATTAGGCGAACTTGAAAATGAACAGGTTACTGTTGAAGTTGAAGAACAAACGCCGTCTATGTTTGACATGCTCCAAGGGTCGGGGATGGAGCAAATGGGAATGAACATGCAGGATGCGTTTAGTAATCTAATGCCTAAGAAACGAAAGAAAAGAAAACTTACGGTTAAAGAAGCACGAATTGTTTTGACAAATGAGGAAGCACAAAAACTAATTGATATGGATGAAGTTACTCAAGAAGCGATTGTTAGAGCGGAACAGACAGGTATTATTTTTATTGACGAAATTGACAAAATTGCTAGTAAGAATTCAGGTGGATCATCAGCAGATGTTTCTAGAGAAGGCGTACAAAGGGATATCTTACCTGTAGTAGAGGGTTCAACAGTTGTAACAAAATATGGTTCCGTAAAAACGGACTATATATTATTTATAGCTGCAGGGGCTTTTCATATGGCAAAACCATCAGATTTAATTCCTGAACTACAAGGGCGTTTCCCAATTCGTGTCGAATTGACAAAGTTAACAGTTGATGATTTTTACCGTATATTGATAGAGCCTGATAATGCATTAGTAAAGCAATATATAGCATTATTAGAGACAGAAGGTATACAAATTGAATTTTCTGACGATGCTATTCGTAAGATAGCAGAAGTTGCTTATGAAGTGAATCAAAATACTGATAATATAGGAGCTAGAAGACTTCATACGATTTTAGAAAAATTACTTGAAGATCTATCATTTGAAGCTCCAGACATTTCAATGGAAAAAATTACGATTACTCCTCAATATGTTGAAGAAAAATTAGGAGCAATCTCTCGTGATAAAGATTTAAGTCAATTTATCCTTTAAGTTAGTCTATATGAAATGTGAATCAAACTCCTTCATTTTAGTAACGGATCAAATAAAAAATATAAATATATATTAGTGGATGCAATTAGGAGGAAGAACAATGAATTTATTAACAAAAACGAGAAAGATTAATGCGTTACTACAAAAAGCAGCAGGAAAACCGGTTAATTTTAAAGAAATGTCCGAAACATTAAGTGAAGTAATTGAAGCTAATATTTTCGTTGTAAGTCGTAGAGGAAAATTACTTGGCTTTGCCATTAATCAACAAATTGAAAATGAACGTATGATAAAAATGCTTGAGGACCGTCAATTTCCAGAAGAGTATACAAAAAATTTATTTAACATTCAAGAAACATCGCCAAACCTTGATGTAGAAAGTGAATATACAGCTTTCCCTATCGAAAATAAGGATTTATTTCGAAGTGGGCTAACAACGATTGTTCCGATTATTGGTGGTGGGGAACGTCTTGGTACATTAATTTTAGCAAGACTAGAAGAAAAGTTTCATGATGATGACTTAATTCTTGGTGAGTATGGTGCAACGGTTGTTGGAATGGAAATCTTACGTGAAAAGGCAGAAGAAATAGAGGAAGAAGCGCGTAGTAAAGCAGTAGTTCAAATGGCGATTAGTTCACTATCTTATAGTGAATTAGAAGCTATTGAACATATTTTTGAAGAGTTAAACGGAAATGAAGGTCTTTTAGTAGCTTCAAAAATAGCTGATCGAGTGGGAATTACGCGTTCTGTCATTGTTAATGCTCTTCGTAAATTAGAAAGTGCCGGTGTAATTGAATCTCGTTCACTAGGAATGAAAGGTACTTACATTAAAGTTTTAAATGATAAGTTTTTAATGGAATTAGAAAAATTAAAAACAAATTAATTATATTTAAAAAACACTGTTGGGATAATCCAATCAGTGTTTTTTT
>DASQIV010000636.1:0-3006 GCA_035631415.1 Pseudoneobacillus sp.
CTCCTGAATAACTAACCATGGACATGGCAGGAATTGGACTAAATCCTACCACCCGATCGGGCCCGTATTTTTTTATTGTATAAATAGTAGCAGCAGCTATCATTTGGGTGATATCTTTCCAGGTTCCGCGTACAAAGCCACCTTTTCCACGTGCTTTCACATATTGCTCACGTTTTTTCGGATTAGTGACAATATTTTCCCATGCTTCTACTGGGTTATTGGCTCGAGATAATTCATCCTTCCAAAGCGCATAAAGGTCTCCGCGAACATAAGGATATTTCACGCGAGTAGGGCTGTAGGTATACCAAGAAAAGCTTGCCCCGCGCGGACAACCCCTTGGTTCATACTCAGGGAAATCCTCACCTGTTGAAGGGTAATCTGTTTGCTGAGTTTCCCAAGTGATAATGCCGTCCTTGACATGAATTTTCCAGCTACAAGAGCCTGTACAGTTTACACCATGAGTGGAACGGACAATTTTATCATGACCCCAACGATTACGATAAATCGATTCCCAGTCACGTGGGCGTGGATTTTCCTCTGTCCAGCCATCATTTATTCGTTCACCTCGAACTAAGTGTTTAAGGGAACTGAAAAATTTATTTTTCTTTTTCTCCATCGAGAGCTTCCCTCCCTTTCATCACACTTAGTGGATTAAAATCCTCACCCAAAAGACGAAACGACCCAACTCCATCCTGTAACTCCTTCAAAAAAACACCCCAAGAAGTGGCGTTTGCCGCTGCTATAATTAGTCGTTGCAAGGTATTCATATCAGATATTTCGTAGATTTTCTCAATGAGTTCTCCAGGAACGGATCCGAACCTCATTTGCAACACAGCTACTAGGTCTTCTCTGTCATCCACAAGCAATGCGTCATTTTCAAAAGAAAACATTTTTTATTCAACTCCTTTTACAGCTTAATCATTTTATAGTAATCTGCGATTAACTGAGACTTACATTTGTCAGCTATTTCTTTAAAAAAATGTGTCACTTCTTCATTGGGGTTTGAAACTTGTTCACAACTAAAATGAGTGGAGGCTTCTTCAAAAAAATGGGCGGAAAATCGAAGCTTTACCACTATTCCATCCACCTTTTTCATAACCGTTCCATGGACATCGTAAGAATGGATATTATAATCTGAAAATACCTCTATCATTTTTTGATAGATGGCAGGGGCAGCGAATCGTAATAATTTTTCTTCTAGAGGGGGATTAGGAGCCATACTTTAGGTCCCTTTCAGGATTTTCAAGATACGAACGTTTATCATTCGCTAGCAACTGATTCATTTCATCTTCATTATGTAATTCATCAATGATGATTAGACTTTCAATTAAGCTGATGAACCATAGGTCGACTTTTTCCTGCGATAAAGTTTCCTTCATCATTCCAACAATACGACGCATCAAATCGTGGTCACGTGTTAATTGATTCACTAATTTTTCCATATGAGGATGATCTCGGGCCATGTCTTTATAAAGTCCCTCTTCCTCCGCTTCTGCATGCTTTAACGTTCGTGATTCCCAATGTTCAATCATGATGTCTGCTATCTGAAGTGCTTTGTCTTGGTTCGCTTCCTCAATGGACCTCTGTAATAAATGCTTTAATTCTTTCGCCTCATATAATGCAGCCTCATGGATAGAGGTATGTGCATCCTGCATTCTCAAGCTTGGACCTGACATCTTTTTCTTCCCTCCTACTTTTTTCCATTCCTCATTAGCCTTTCCAAAAAAATACTTCCTAAAACTGCCAGTATTTTTTTGAAAAAGAAAAGAGCTGAGTATGTTAACCTCAGCTCTTTTGCTCTGTCATATCACTAAACAATCCAAGATAATATTTAGTTTCTCCAGCATCGTTTTTCACTTCACTGATGGTGAGCCACTCCAAATAAATGTCTCCATTTTTACGTTTATTCCATATTTCACCTTGCCAATAACCATCTTGTTGAAGGGAATCCCACATTCGCTGATAAAAGGTTTGATCATGTTTTCCAGATTGAAGGATACTAGGTGTTTTTCCGATTGCATCATTTGCTGAATATCCTGTTACCTTTGTAAAGGCATGGTTCACTTTTTCAATCGTCCCTTTCACATTTGTAACCATCATGCTTTGCCCGACATTTTCCATAATCTTTGTTTCTAAACCGATTTTCTCAAGATGATACATCCATACAATAATGACAAAGCAAGCTAACGCAAACATCGCTAATGACATAAATCCAATCGCATAGTGTCCAGTAATTTTAAAAACGATCGATAAAACGATCGGTGGAAAAAATCCACCTAACCCCCCCATTGCGGATACAATCCCATTTACAATACCAGCTTGTTTTGAAAAATAATATGGTACAAGCTTGAAAATCGTTCCATTGCCAATACCCGCACATAGAGCGATGGTTAAACATCCGATTGTATATAAAGTAATGTTAGGTGAAAAGGACAAAATAACACCCGCAAATGTCAAAATATTAAAGACAAAACCTAAAATAATAAATGGATTAAATTTATCTCCTAGCCAACCACCAACTGGTCGCATAATCGTTGCTAATGTAATAAATCCAGCTGTTCGTAATCCGGCATCAACAGACGTTAATCCAAAGTTAGAAACTAGGAAATTAGGTAAATAAACAGTAAATGCAACAAATGATCCAAATGTTACAAAATAAAATAGACTCAGAAACCATAGCTTTTCATTTTTATAAACGCTTTTGATTTGACCAATTAGTGGCTTATTAACCTTTGATTCTTTCCGGTCACCAAATAGAAAATTTAATAAGGCAAACAGTATGATGGGAATAAGAAATAAGCGAACCGTATTAGTCCAGCCAAAATGATTAGCTAATACAGGAGCAGAAAAAGCTGTAAAAGCTGTGCCGATATTACCTGCACCATAAATCCCATTCACAAATCCGTGCTTTTCTTTCGGATAATATTTGGGCAAAGATGTGACCCCGATAGAGAATACCGCACCACCCATACCAAGCACTAATCCTCCAATAATTAAATCGGTAAT
>DASQIV010000637.1:0-3692 GCA_035631415.1 Pseudoneobacillus sp.
ATGATGCGTCCAATAAAGAGAAATTTGATAGTTCCATCATCCTTGGGATATTCTTCAAAGTTATGATTCTCTAAATTAACACCAGAGCCAGGGATTAACTTGGTATTTTTTTTTACAATGGAGTTTGTAATAAAAAACTGTCTATTCGTTTCATTCTGAAAAAAAATACAGGATGCATTTTTTAATGCAATCCTGTAGAGCATAAGAGTAATTTTCTGAATAAGACCTTTATTTTCAATTGAAGTACCAAGTCCAGTTACGTTTGTAAGGTACGGTGTATTGGTGATTCTACAAGCCATACCACCATATACATTTGGTTTAATTGTGTAAGTTAGGACAATATCAGGTTTAATACGTTTAATAATCTCAATATAATGAAGCAAAAGATTAAAATCTTTCAACGGGTTAGTTCCGCGCCTATCTAATCGAGATTCTACATACTCACAGCCTAACTTCTCTAATTTTGGAACATATTCATCGTTGGGCAACGAAATAAAAACCTCATTCTTATTTTTTATCAACTCTTCTAGAAGTTCTTTTCTAAATTTATATAAGCCCAACCCAAAATTCGCTAACACTAGAATCTTCATTCTTATATACTCTCCTAACCGGTACCCCAACATAAGTTCCAGGTTCAGTAATATCTTTTACAACAACAGCACCTGCACCGATTTTACAGCCACTTGTGATGATAATATTGTTACTTACAACAGTACCAATTCCTAACCAAGAACCTCTCCCGACTTTGACTGTTCCCGCTAAATGTGCACCTGGTGAGATATGAACAAAATCATCGATAACATTATCG
This sequence comes from Pseudoneobacillus sp., assembly GCA_035631415.1. GTDB lineage: Bacteria > Bacillota > Bacilli > Bacillales > Cytobacillaceae > Pseudoneobacillus. The sequence continues at coordinate 809 of DASQIV010000637.1, forward strand.
TGGTCTATTGTTGCTCCAGTATTAATGATACAACCTTCACCAATTTTAGTATTTGAGTTGATCACAACTCCAGCCATCACTACTGTTCCCTTTCCAAGCCAGATTTGTTCCCCAATGGTTGATTTAGGATGAATTAATACTGGAATGCTTGCGCCTTTATCCTTAAGTTGGTTTTGAATCTTTGCTCGGATTCTATTATTACCAATACCTACAAATAGGTCACAATTTTCTATATAATTAAAAGCATCAAAGGATTTACCAACCACCTCTAAACCCATCGATTTTTTGACACATTCATTGTCATCAAGAAATGCAATTTGCTGCCACTTATTCATTTTTATGGCAATATCAGCAACAACTTTTCCATGGCCACTGGCACCTATTATGAGAAGTTTATTTTTCATAATCCCATTCTTTCCTTTTTGTTTCCCTTAAAAGGTTCCATTGTCGCAGCAGTCTCTGAATTGATGCCTTCTCTTTTGAAAACCTTATTAAGAGTTGAAAATATGATAATCCAATCTCCTATAAAACTGACATTATCAACATATTTTATATCGAGATTAAGCTTATCTTCCCAGCTAATTGCATTTCTACCACTTATTTGAGCAAGGCCAGATAATCCTGGTCTAACCTCATGACGACGTTTTTGGTGGTCACTATATAAAGGTAAATAATGTACTAATAATGGCCTTGGCCCAATAATAGACATATCACCCTTTAGTATATTAAAAAGTTCTGGGAGCTCATCTAGTGATGTAGAACGGAGAAACCTGCCAAATTTAGTTAACCTAAAACTATCTGGAAGTAGCTCTCCTTTCGAATCTCTTTTATCTGCCATTGTTCTAAATTTATACATGGTAAAAATCTTTTCATTTAACCCTAGTCGTTTTTGTTTAAACAATACTGGACTACCAAGTTTGAATCTTACTAAAATCGCAACTACAAAAAGAATCGAGCTAAGAACTAAAATAGCTATCAAAGACAAAATAAAATCCATCGGTCTCTTTATAAACTTTCTATAGATAATTCTTTTTGTAGACTCCATGATTCTCTCCATACATTTTTTATGATTCCGACAATTCTTTTCAGGTCTTCATCTGTCATTTTCGTATCAGATGGCAAACATAATCCATTCTCAAATAACTTTTCAGCTACATCATTACCGATAAAATCATATTTTTCGAAGAAAGGCTGCAGATGCATTGGCTTCCAGATAGGTCTTGACTCGATATTCTCTTTTTCGAGAGCCTCCATAATATCGATAGGTCTTACTTTACCATTCAAAGTCATACTGCTTAACCAATAATTTGGTTTATTCCATTCATTAATAGGCATAAATTTCACACCTTCAAGCGAACCTAACTCTTTCTTATAGAACTCAAAAATAGCTTTCTTTTTCTCTACTCTCATATCTAATACTTTAAGCTGCCCTCTGCCAATCCCAGCAACTATATTACTCATACGATAATTAAACCCTAATTCACTGTGCTGATAGTGCCGTGCTTGATCTCTACTTTGAGTTGCCCAAAATCTTACTTTGGCAATTCTCTCCTCATTATCAGAAACTAACATTCCACCACCAGATGTAGTGATGATTTTATTACCATTAAATGAAAAGATTCCATAATCCCCAAAAGTCCCAGTATGCTTCCCTTTATAGTAAGTTCCTAAAGATTCAGCAGCGTCCTCTATTAAAACAACGTTATACTTCTTACAAAGTTCAACGATTTTATCCATGTCACTGGATAATCCATATAGATGTACGACGATAACAGCTTTTACTTCTGGATACTTTTTAAAGGCTTCTTCTAATGCTTTGGGGCACATATTCCAACTTTCGTTATCACTATCTATAAATACTGGAATGGCATGTTGATAGATGATTGGATTGGCTGTTGCAGAGAATGTAAGTGATTGACAAAATACAATATCTCCTTCGCCAACCCCTGCTGCTTTAAGAGCCAAGTGGATAGCTGCTGTGCCAGATGTCAGAGCTGCTGCAGTTCTAGAACCAACTTTAGCTGCAAGTTCCTTTTCAAATTCATTTACATTTTTCCCAAGAGGAGCAATCCAGTTCGAAATAAATGCTTCTCTTACATAATGCATCTCATAGCCTTCATCACTCAAATGTGGTGATGATAAGAATATTCTATCTCCCATTCCTAATAACTTCCTTCCTTGATTTAGAATCTATAAATAGAATTAGTCAGTTGCTTAGGATTTTTGTAATGAGTACTTTTTTAGAGTCTCAGTTAAAAACTCTAATAACTCGTTATTAATTTCATCATTCTGCAAGGCAAACTCAATTGTAGTCTTAACAAACCCTAACTTCTCCCCAACATCATATCTTTGTCCTTCAAAGTCATAAGCAAACACTCGTTGAATTTGATTCAGTTGCTGAATCGCATCAGTAAGCTGAATTTCCCCACCTGCTCCGGTTTGCTGATTTTCAAGAAACATAAAAATTTCAGGAGTAAGAATATAGCGACCCATAATAGCTAAATTAGAAGGTGCAGTCCCTTGCTTTGGTTTCTCAACAAAGTAACTTACTTGGTAACAACGACCATCTTGTGCCGCAGGATCAATAATCCCATATCTGTGGGTTTCTCCATCTGGAACTGTTTGGACTCCGATGACCGATGACCGTGTTTCTTCATATATATTAATTAATTGTCTTAAACAAGGAGTATTACTTTGGACGATATCATCCCCTAAAAGAACAGCAAATGGCTCATCACCAATAAAATTTCTTGCGCACCAAACGGCATGACCTAATCCTTTTGGCTCCTTCTGCCGAATATAATGGATATCTGCTAAATTAGTAGAATATCTGACTTTATCTAATAAGTCAGTTTTACCTTTATCCAATAGGTTTTGCTCAAGC
>DASQIV010000638.1:0-5096 GCA_035631415.1 Pseudoneobacillus sp.
GCGGGGCTTCTTGGGGGCTATAAAGTTGGAATTGGAGCAGGTTTGATTGCCGGTATCCATCGTTTTACATTAGGTGGCTTTACAGCGATTGCTTGTGGAACGGCAACTATAATTGCTGGAATCATTGCTGGATTTTTTCATCGAAAAAATAAACACGCCAAACTTCCAACTGTTTTCTTAATCGGTGCAACAGCTGAAACACTTCAAATGTTGATTATCCTTTTATTAGCACATCCATTTCAGAAAGCGATTACATTAGTTTCAATGATTGGTTTACCAATGATTCTTGCGAATGGTCTAGGATCTGCCCTATTTCTTCTTATTATTAGAATGGTAGTGAATGAGGAAGAGAAAGCAGGTGCTTTTCAGGCCCAAAAGACCTTACGCATTGCCGACCAGACACTTGCCTATTTACGGAACGGGATGAATAACGAATCGGCTTTGGCGGTCTGCCGAATTTTACATAACGAGATACAAACAAGGGCAGTAGCGATGACTAATTTAACTGAAATTCTAGCACATGTGGGGAGTGGAGATGATCATCATCGAGCCAATAGTATAATTCAAACTCAGGTCACAAGGGATGTTATTCGCAATGGGAAATTGATTGTCGCTAATGATGAGACGCTCCATTGTCAATTTGAAAATTGTCCTCTCGGTGCAGCGGTCATCGCTCCGTTAAAGCATCGTGGAGAGACGATCGGGACTCTAAAGTTTTATTTTAACTCAGAAAAAGAAATTACCAATCTTGCTATGGAGTTGATTTCAGGTCTGAGTAGCTTATTGAGCAATCAACTTGAATTGGCGGAGGCTGACAAAGCTTATCAGCTCGCAAGGGAAGCCGAAATTAAAGCGCTTCAAGCTCAAATTAGACCACATTTTTTATTTAATACATTGAATACAATCGTTTCTCTTATCCGAATTGACCCAGCCAAAGCCAGGGTTCTACTAGTCTCCCTTTCTCATTTTTTAAGGCAAAACCTAACAGCAACCACTGTTAGTATGACCACGCTTGAACAAGAGCTTAGGCATATGAAGGCCTATCTTGCTATTGAAGAAGCTCGTTTTGTTGATAAATTGAAGGTGGTTTATGACATTGATGACGATACTCTTTTTGAAAAGATTCCTCCTCTGACGCTTCAGCCAATCGTAGAGAATGCGATTAAACATGGCATTAAGGAAAAGGTTAATGACTGTCTCATAAAAATTTCTGTAAAAAAACAGGGTGACGTTACCGTCGTTAAGGTGGAGGATAACGGGCTAGGAATGAGTAAGGAAAGAGCTGGGGTGATTGGGAAGGAGACAATTTCTTCAGAGGAAGGTTCAGGACTTGCACTTTATAATATTAATAGAAGGTTAACGATGATGTTTGGGGAGGAAGCCGCATTTCAGATTAAGAGTGAGCTTCATAAAGGAACGGAGATTAGCTTTTTAATAGCTTGATTTAAGGGGGGAACGATGTGGAAAAGATCAGGGTCTTGATTGCCGATGATGAGCTTTATAACCGGGATGAATTGAAACATTTATTAGAAGCCATCCCATCGATTCAGGTTGTCGGGGAAGCTGAATCTGGTGAAGCGGCGGTTATGAAAGCCATCCAGCTTCAGCCGGATGTCATCTTCCTCGATGTTGAAATGCCCAAAATGACCGGAATGGAAGTAGCAAAGTCGTTATTAGAGCTGAAAAAGGTTCCGTTAATCATATTTGCTACTGCTTACCCACAATTCGCAGCGGAAGCATTTCGATATGAGGCAACTGATTATTTACTGAAGCCCTATGACGAAGAGCAGCTACAACAAACCGTTCAGCGAATTGAAAAGCAAATGGGTTCACCTAGAACAAACGAAATGAATCGACAAGCAGGTAAGCTTGCCGTTGAAGAAGACGGAGAAATTTTGTATATCGAACCAAAAGAGATCTTATATGTATCAAGAGACGATAAATTTTCAAAAATCATCACACGAACCAAAATTTATGAAACAAAAACGCCTTTAAAAAATCTCGAAAATCGTCTGAAGCCATTTTCCTTTTTTCGAATTCATAAAAGTTATTTCGTAAACTTGCAATACGTTACCCGTTTGACTCCCTGGTTCAACGGGGCCTATCAACTAGAATTGGAAGGTCGCACCGAATTACTCTCCGTAAGTCGAAACTATGTGAAAGCATTGAGAGTGCGTTTGGAGTTATAAAGAGTTTTAGAGCACCTAGAGTGGTGCTTTTTTATGTTAGATAAATTCATAGAGTCTCCTTAGATTCCTCTAAAAATTTAAGGTAATTTAGTATTTTAATGCTGAAAAAGCAATTTCACTCCACCCTATAGAAGTAGGAATTTATATATGCAATATTCAGAAAATAAAACCCTTTTTCTGCATCTTAATCATCCACAGTTGCATGTTAATGCACTAATTCTACATCTTAACCTCACTTTGGACATTATTCCATCTATCAATCTTATAATTTATGTAAACGCATTCATTTTTTTGAAAAAAGGAGGATAAAAGATGATTACTTTTCTTGCCTGTATCGCACTATTAATTATTGGTTATTTTACGTATGGTAAATTTGTTGAGAAAGTATTCGGAGTGAAGGAAGAAAGAACGACACCTGCCTTTGTTAATCAAGATGGTGTCGACTATTTACCAATGAATACGAAAAAGAATTCATTGATCCAATTACTGAACATTGCTGGGGTGGGCCCGATTTTTGGTCCGATTATGGGGGCACTTTATGGACCAGTAGCCTTTGTGTGGATCGTACTTGGATGTATCTTTGCTGGAGCTGTTCATGATTATCTAACTGGAATGATTTCTATCCGTAATCGTGGGGCACACTTACCTGAGTTAGCAGGTAAATTCTTAGGGAAATTTATGAAGCATGTCGTCAATGCTTTTGCGATTCTACTTCTTTTATTAGTAGGAACCGTTTTCGTGACGTCCCCAGCAGCCTTGCTTTATAACTTAATGAATGGTTGGGCAGCAATGGGACTTATCATTGGAGCTATCTTTGTATACTACATTTTAGCGACTCTACTTCCTATTGATAAAATTATTGGACGTTTTTATCCATTTTTCGGTGCACTTCTTTTAATTAGTGCGGTTGGAGTTGGAGGGGGATTAGTGATAACTGGTGCACCAATTCCAGAGTTATCATTTACAAACTTCCATCCAGACAACTTACCTATTTTTCCATTATTATTCTTAACGATTTCTTGTGGAGCTCTTTCAGGATTCCATGCAACGCAAACACCTATCATTTCTCGAACAACACAAAATGAGAATCAAGGCAGATTCATTTTTTATGGAATGATGATCGCTGAGGGGATCATTGCGATGATCTGGGCTGCAGCTGCCATGAGTTTATTCGATGGATATACAGGGTTAAATGATTTCCTTGCAAACGGTGGTCCTGCTGGAGTGGTAGCAGAAGCTTCTAAATTAATGCTAGGTGCAATTGGTGGAACACTTGCGGTACTAGGGGTAATTATTTTACCAATCACCTCTGGAGACACAGCTTTCAGAAGTGCACGTATGATCATTGCAGATTACTTTAATTTAGCACAAAAGAAATTTACTAGCCGTTTATGGATTGCACTTCCGTTATTCGTGCTTTCCTTTGCACTTACAAAAATTGATTTTAACCTACTTTGGAGATATTTCTCTTGGGCTAACCAATCGACAGCGGTCATTGCCCTTTGGGTAGGTGCAATGTATTTATTTATTGCAAAGAAAAACTATTGGATTGCGATGATTCCAGGTACCTTTATGACAATGGCTACCATGACCTATATATTAAATGCAACAATTGGCTTCAACTTACCATTAAATACTGCTTATGTCGTTGGTGCCATCATTACCGTAGCGATTATTGCTATTTTCTTTAAAGCAGCAATCAAAGCTCGAGCGAACAATCTTCCTCTTGAGGATGATATATCTAATTGGAATAAGGTGGCCTAATGGGTTGCTGCAGTCCTAATTATCGGACAACGGTAAATGAACAAGAGGACCAGGTGAATCAAAAAGCTAGTCGGGAAACACTCCCCTTATTCGGTAAAATAGCGATGATAATGGTTGTTGTAGGAGGCATTATCATTGCTTACCTAACCTATTAAACAGGAGAAGTGCACGCGGCTAGCGTGCACTTTTATCATGTTAGTGAAGGAGGCAGTACCAATGAAAATTTTAGTTGTCGGAGCAGGTGCCATAGGGGGTTATTTTGGTGGGCGTCTGATTGAAAAAGGAGAAGATGTGACGTTTTTAGTAAGAGAAAAAAGAAAGCAACAGCTGGACCGAGACGGCCTTGTTATTGAAAGTATTCATGGTGACATGAGATTTAATCCTAAAACGTTAGTAAGTGGGGAAAAGGCAACTCCATTTGATGTTGTTCTTCTTTCAACTAAGGCCTATCATTTGGACGGAGGAATGGAAAGTGTTCGTCCATATGTTGGTGAAAATACGTTTATTCTCCCTCTCTTAAATGGTATTGCACATATGCCTACATTGATGGAAGAGTTTGGAGAGGAACGAGTACTTGGTGGTTTATGCTTTATCGAAACTACATTGGATCCTGAAGGCAGAGTTATTCAATCGAGCCCCATTCATGATTTGGTTTTTGGAGAATATTCAGGTGAAATAACGGATAGAGTTCGAAAATTGCAGGAAGTTTTTTCTGGAACAAAGGCAAACTTTCGACTTTCAGAGAATATTGAACAGGATATGTGGCATAAATACTTGTTTATAGCCATTTTAAGTGGAGTAACATCTTTGTTTCGAGCTCCAATTGGTCCTATTCGTGAGCAAGAATATGGACTTCAAACGATTAAAAGAGTACTACTGGAAACCACTGAAATCATGCGGGCACTAGGAGCACCTCTTGCACCGGAGATTGATGCAGTCCAGCTAAATAGAGTAAAAGAAATTGGCCATGAAATGAAGTCGTCCTTACAAAGAGATATGGAAAAGCAAATGCCAATCGAAGGCGATCATTTCTTCGGATATTTATTAGAGAAAGCAAAAGACAAAGGGATAGAAGCACCTACATTAACAGCCATCTACACCAATTTAAAGATATACGAAACAACACTAGATTAACGCATTAAA
>DASQIV010000639.1:0-3039 GCA_035631415.1 Pseudoneobacillus sp.
TATAATTTATTAAATTAGCTTCTTTATAAGAGCAAAGATGACGGAGGGAATAACATGGCTGGAGAAAAAATCACAGTAAATAACGGAGTATTAAACGTACCAAATGAACCCATTATTCCATTTATCGAAGGTGATGGAACAGGTCCTGATATTTGGGCAGCATCCTCACGTGTATTAGACGCAGCAGTTGAAAAAGCTTACAAAGGTGAGCGTAAAATCGTTTGGAAAGAAGTTTTAGCAGGAGAAAAGGCTTTTAACCAAACAGGTGAGTGGTTACCATCTGAAACATTAGATGTTATTAACGAATATTTCATTGCAATCAAAGGTCCTTTAACAACACCTGTTGGCGGTGGAATTCGTTCATTAAACGTTGCTCTACGTCAAGAATTAGATCTTTTTGTTTGCTTACGTCCAGTACGTTGGTTTGAAGGTGTACCTTCTCCAGTAAAACGTCCTCAAGATACTGATATGGTTATTTTCCGTGAAAACACTGAAGATATCTATGCAGGTATTGAATACGCTAAAGGTTCTGACGAAGTGAAAAAATTAATCAACTTCCTACAAGCTGAAATGGGAGTAAAGAAAATTCGTTTCCCTGAAACTTCAGGTATTGGTATTAAACCTATTTCTGAAGAAGGAACATCTCGTTTAGTGCGTGCAGCACTTAACTATACGATTAATGAAGGACGTAAATCTTTAACAATCGTACATAAAGGTAATATCATGAAATTTACTGAAGGTGCCTTCAAAAACTGGGCTTATGAAATTGCTGAAAAAGAATTCGGTGATAAAGTATTTACATGGGCACAATACGATCGTATTAAAGATGAGCAAGGAGCAGACGCAGCTAACAAAGCACAAGCTGAAGCTGAAGCAGCTGGAAAAATCATCGTAAAAGATGCGATTGCTGATATTTTCTTACAACAAATTTTAACAAGACCAAGCGAGTTTGATGTTGTTGCAACAATGAACTTAAATGGTGACTATATTTCTGATGCATTAGCTGCTCAAGTTGGTGGAATTGGTATCGCTCCAGGAGCGAACATCAACTATGAAACAGGGCATGCTATTTTCGAAGCTACTCATGGAACTGCTCCGAAATATGCTGGACTTGATAAAGTGAACCCATCTTCTGTAATTCTTTCAGGAGTGCTTATGCTTGAGCATCTTGGTTGGAATGAAGCAGCAAAATTGATTGTCCAATCAATGGAAAAATCAATTGCTTCTAAAGTTGTTACTTATGATTTTGCTCGCTTAATGGATGGTGCAACTGAAGTGAAATGTTCTGAATTCGGTGATGAATTAATTAAGAACATGGGCTAATCCATTAGATAATAATATGATTTACAAGGGTCGTTCATTGAACGACCCTTATATCAAATAAATGATTATTAAATTGTATTAGGGGGATTTACTATGTCATTTAACCGTAAAAAAGTATCAGTAATTGGTGGCGGATTTACAGGTGCAACAACTGCATTTATGCTCGCTCAAAAAGAATTAGCAGATGTTGTTTTAGTTGATATTCCTCAAATGGAGAACCCGACAAAAGGTAAAGCTTTAGATATGTTACAAGCTGGCCCTGTTCAAGGATTTGATGCAAACATTACCGGTACTTCAAATTATGAAGATACCAAGGATTCAGATATCGTTGTTATTACTGCTGGTATCGCTCGTAAACCAGGTATGAGTCGCGACGATTTAGTACAAACAAATCAAAAAATAATGAAGAGTGTTGCTGGGGAAATCGTAAAACACTCTCCAAATGCTTATATCGTTGTATTAACTAACCCAGTTGATGCAATGACTTATACGATTTTTAAAGAAACAGGTTTCCCTAAAAATCGTGTCATCGGTCAATCAGGTGTATTAGATACTGCTCGTTTCCGTACTTTTGTCGCTCAAGAATTAAATCTTTCAGTTAAGGATATTACAGGTTTTGTTCTTGGTGGTCATGGAGATGATATGGTACCACTTGTACGTTATTCCTATGCTGGTGGCATTCCATTAGAAACATTAATTCCAAAAGATCGTTTAGATGCAATCGTTGAGCGTACTCGTAAAGGCGGCGGAGAAATCGTTAGTCTACTAGGTAATGGAAGTGCTTATTATGCACCAGCTGCTTCTCTAGTAGAAATGTGTGAAGCGATTCTTAAAGACCAACGTCGTGTTATTCCTACTATTGCTTATTTAGAAGGTGAGTATGGTTACGATGGAATTTACTTAGGAGTACCTACGATTCTAGGTGCAAATGGAATTGAAAAAGTCATCGAACTTGAACTATTAGAAGATGAAAAGAAAGCTCTTGATAAATCAGCTGAGGCTGTTCGTAATGTAATGGGCGCTTTAGTTTAAAAAAAGAAATGGATGACAATAGTGAGTCTGATCGATGTATTTATTATTGATCAGTCTCTTTTTTTAAACGTAGGTACAGTTATACTATTTAAGTAATTATGAAACCGCTTACAAGGAGGTGCTTTTAATGTTACTAGGTAAGAAAAGAAAACTAGGTAGAACCATTGAAGAAATTTCAGTTGGTGAAAAATTATCATTAACAGAGAAAATTGAAGATAAGGACTTACTGTTATACCTCGGATTAACAAATGATGCAAACCCTCTTTATATACAACATGATTATGCATCACAAACACCTTATCAAAAACCAATTGTCCCTAGTATCATGCTTACTGGAATTATTACAGCGGCAGTATCAAAATATTTACCAGGGCCTGGAAGTCATGTGATCAAGCAAACATTAGATTTTCCTAAACAGGTATATCATTATGGAACGGTTCAATTTTTATTTGAGGTTACCGAAGTAAACAAGAAATCTCATATGATACAAGTCCATGTAGAAGGAACGAATGAAGCTGGTGACACAGTTATCGTAGGAGATTTACATGTATGTCCTCCTTATCAACTAGAAAAAATGGATGGAAGAGCTCTTGATAATTTTTGAGGATATTCCAAACAAAATGTCATAAAACTAGATTTATTAAAACCACAGTTAAAAAATACTGTGGTTTTTTATTATTTTTC
>DASQIV010000640.1:0-3712 GCA_035631415.1 Pseudoneobacillus sp.
ACAGAAATTCATTAAAAAGTTGTTCATAGTTCGTATATGTAGGATTATTTTTAAATTTATTTACTTGGTCATATATTTCTAAAAATTGTCCTGTGATGTCTTTGTTTTGGCCAGTAGAGATTTTTATTTCTTCCTTTTCAAAACCACACTCAAGTCCTAATGACAAAATAAAGTGTAAACCATCTACATATTCCTCACCTATTTTTTCTTTCGGCGCGGGCGATTTTAAGCTCCAAAACTTGAAGCAGCGTGTTTCATTTGCTAATTCACCAAGTTCAACAAGTAGAGCCAGAATTTTTTTATCAAATAAATTTTCGTTTTGAATCTGGTGATTATTCTCAATATGCGAATCTAATTCCTTTTGCATTGAGAAAAGTTTATTAAAATTCATGATTGCGTATCCTCCTCTTTTCATAAAAAATTATAACAAACTTTGAAACCTTTTTTGTATTCAAACGTAAATCAGAAAAAGATATCAATTGGAGGACGGTTTTATGTGGTTTCTTCGGATTCTATTATTAGCTTTTATATTGTTCCTCATTTATTACCTAATTAAATATATTTTTAATCCTAAACGTAAGCTTGAACTTGCCCATGAACAAAAACGTTATTTTCTATATGATGATCTCAATAATGTCAGAAAGAATTTTTTACTCACTTACAAGGGAGTCCTTTTTGAAGGGGAAAAATATCTTGGTACAACGAATCAAGCTTTTGAAGTCGTTTCCATCTTTATTTGGCCAAGAAATTTAGCATCTTTAAAAGGAATGACCAAAGACGATTTTCTTTTAATAGAGGAAAATGTTCGCATCAACTATCCAAATGCAATAATAGATTGGAAAAGTCCTATAAAAGAGCTATTAAAGCAATGAAATACACAAAATCGTAGTCTATTTGAATAGTCACAGCAATTATAAGACAGAAAAGGTGCCCACTTTTTAAAAGAGGGCACCTTTTTCTATTGGATAATTTATGAATTCCGTCAAACTAGGTAGTAATTCCGTCAAGTTCACAATTCGGCCACATTCTAACAAAGTGTACGGATCTTAAACAGATTAAGCAGAAGTACTTTCTTTAAAAAATTCCTTCCACTTTATGATTGCGATCTTTTCTCTCAATAAATAAACAAGCATCGTTAAGGCAAATAAAATAACTATAATCATAGTCGGGGTAAAACGGCTAATAAATTGCCCAAAGATGGTGTAAAAAAACGCTAATGGTAGATTTGAATAAAAGGAACTCCAGACATATTCCTTAAAGCCCTTTTTTCTTTGCATAAGGCAAAAATTCATCAGATGAAAATGGATAAACGGTATCAGCCTAAGGATGGCAATTTGACCGACTGTTAAATTGCGGTATGGTCCAAACCATTTTTCCTTCACTTTTGATAGCTTTGCATATGTTTTTGGCATCTTCAAAACGATAAAGTAAAATAGAATACTCACTAACATTAATCCAATAATAGAATATAAAGTTCCTAATGCAGTACCAAATAGTACTCCTCCCGATATACAAACGACTGCTACCGGAATAAACAAAAACTGTCTCAATAAATGAAATAAAATAAAAGCTAATGGAGCAAGAATGCCAACTGATTCTACCAGGAAAAACACCATCGAAAGTTGCTCATTCATTTTTTCACCTTCTCTGACTGACTTAGGGAAGTACTTGTAAAGTCTATAAAATCAGACAAGTTGTTATGACAACTATTTCAAAAATAAAATAAGAATGGCTACTTCTATGACTGCTAATAAAGGAAATCCAATCCGAAATGAGGTATGTTTCGTTTTATGTCTAAAAACGTTCATTCCAATTGTTGTACCGACTGCACCGCCACACACAGCTGTGACCCATAATGTCTTTTCACTAATTCGATATTGTCCCTTTTTAGCTTTATTTTTATCTATACCCATTAAAACGAAGCCATATAGATTTATCAAAAACAATATTACTCCAATCCATATTCCCACATTTAACTCTCCTCATAAAAAAAATAAACGAAAAGCCACTCTCGGAAACCGAGAATGGCTATTATGAATAAGAATTACTTATTGAATTGTGCTTTTGCAGCGTTTGCTAATTCAGCAAATGCATTTGCATCGCTAATTGCTAATTCAGAAAGCATTTTGCGGTTTACTTCGATACCAGCAAGCTTTAAACCGTGCATTAAACGGCTATAAGAAAGACCGTTCATACGAGCAGCTGCATTAATACGAGTAACCCAAAGTTTACGGAAATCGCGCTTCTTTTGGCGACGATCACGGAATGCATACATTAAAGATTTCATAACCTGTTGGTTAGCAACTTTGTATAATGTATGTTTGGAACCGTAATAACCTTTAGCTAATTTGATGATTTTTTTACGACGTCTGCGAGTAACTGTACCGCCTTTTACACGTGGCATGTGTTTTCCCTCCTATATTTCAATCGTTCAAGATTACTTCATGTTTACTAATAAGAAACGAATGCGCTTGTAGTCACCACGAGAAACTAAAGTAGCTTTACGTAAATGACGTTTTTGTTTTTGAGATTTGTTTGAGAACATATGGCTTCTATATGCGTGGGAACGCTTTAATTTACCAGACCCTGTTCTTTTGAAACGCTTTGCAGCGCCACGGTGAGTTTTCATTTTAGGCATTATGGTATCCTCCTTATTGCTTATCAATTTTCGGTGCTAACATTAAGAACATACTGCGTCCATCCATTTTTGGTGGAGATTCAACAGTTGCTACTTCAGCACAAGCAGCTGAGAAACGGTCTAACACTCGTTGACCAATTTCTTTATGAGTAATGGCACGTCCTTTAAATCGGATTGATGCTTTTACTTTATCGCCTTTTTCTAAAAATTTAATAGCGTTACGAAGCTTTGTATTAAAGTCATGCTCATCAATTGTTGGGCTAAGGCGAACCTCTTTAATATTGATGATCTTTTGATTTTTACGAGCTTCCTTGTCTTTCTTTTGTTGCTCAAATTTAAACTTTCCATAGTCCATAATACGAGCTACAGGTGGTTTAGCATTTGGTGCAACTAATACTACATCAAGATTTACACGAGCTGCAATTTCTAATGCTTCGATTTTTGTCTTGATTCCCAATTGGTCACCATTTTGGTCGATAAGACGAACTTCGCGTGCGCGAATTCCCTCGTTCAACATCATGTCTTTACTAATAGTTAGACACCTCCAAGGTTTTTTAAGCGAATACAGCGATTGGTTACACATCCCGCTAAAAACAATAAAAAAGTGTGGATGCAATATACACCCACACTTAACGAAACAAATTCATAGTTGTTTTCGTATAACCTGTCAACTGCCTAATATGCGTCAATTCAGGTGAGAAGCGGGTGCTTCTTCTTGTTTCAGCTTGTATTCAATTTACCTTAGTTACTATATCATAGAAAATGATGTTATGTCAAACAATTCATGTTTTGCAACAACGTTTTAAATATTATCAAAATATACATCACATTGCAATAGATTTTTCAAAAAAATCTATTTAACAACATTATCCATTAACGTGTAACTTCGGCTACAAGCTTATTGGCAAAATCAGAAAGTGATACAGTCTCTGAATCTTGTTCTCCATATTTACGAACATTAACAGCTTTATTTTCCACTTCCTTATCACCAACAACAAGCATATAAGGAATTTTTTGCATTTGTGCTTCACGGATTTTGTAACCGATTTTTTCATCACGTTGGTCAAGCTCGAC
>DASQIV010000641.1:0-3500 GCA_035631415.1 Pseudoneobacillus sp.
TGAATATTTTAACTCATTTTTCTTTCCTCTCGCTTGTATATATTCGGTTATTAAACGAATAACAGGTGTTGGGTAAGAAAAATAACTAAAAAACAAATGTTTTTCCTCTTCTTTAAAAGGAAAATATTTAAAATAGCTATCATAGAGCCACGTGATGGCTTCCTCAAATTTTCTTGGCTGCCCTTGCAATGCTCTGTGTAAGACAGGAAGAACATCATGAATAGGAGAACCAAGTTTTGAGTCCTCAAAATTTGAAAAATACCCATAGCCATTTTCATCAAGAAGAAAATGTTCCATCGAAACCTTTCCATGATTGATGACGGACCGAGCTTTTTCAAGATCTTTCGTCGCTTCATACCATTCTTCTAGTTTTTTTAGAGCAAAGCGTTGCGCCTGTCTGACATCATGAAAATAAAGGCAAAATTGCAATTCAAATGGAGACATATACACCTTTTTTTCACAAGTTTCAATAAAGCCTTCCACTAACTCAGCTTCTTTTTCCCATTGCTGTTTTGTTCTCTCATAATGTTCTATACGCTCTTCCTTATTTACAACCAGTTCCTTTTGCGAAAGGGTATGCATTCGGGCAAGTTCACGAAACATTTGCTGTGGTCTTTTTGCTCGGTCTTCATTTTCATTATTGGCTAACCACGGCATTAAATAATAAAGTGAATTTTGATGCATAATGGCATATCTTCCATCCAATGAAGGATAAATAGGAACGATTCGATTGAAACCTCGTTGATAGAGATACTGAACCTGTCTGATAAAATCAATACCGTGATGAATAGGAATCTGTTTAAGCGCAAAGGTTCCTTTATTGGAATAAATTTTATAGATCTTACCGTATTTCTCTATAAAACTTGTTTGAATATCATAATTCCTTAGTATTGGGTCTAAATCTTGAAAAATTGTACGCTCATTCATTTTACCCACTCACTAGAAAACAGTCCGAGCAGATTTAGAAAACCTGCTCAAACTGTTTTGGATTATTTTCTTACGTAAACTTGTGGTATATATAATACTTGCCCTTCATGGACATCTTGATTTAGCTCTAATTTATTGACTTTTAAAAGCTGTTGTACATTCACTTGGTAGCGTTCGGCCAATGCATCAACGGTATCTCCATGTTGAACGATACAAACCTTTAATTTTGCTGAATCATCTTCTCCTTCTTTTCGAGCTAAAAATTCAGCAATAGACATACTCTTTTTATTTGATGCTTTCTTTTTAACGGGTACCTCTGCCACTGAAGAAGAAGAAGATTCTGAGCTTTCAACAACTACAGTCAAGTCAACTTCTACACTTCCAACCTCATCTTGTGATGGTAACTCTTGCTCCTGTACCACTGGTACTTGCTCATTTCGGTATGCAGCAAAAGAGATTTCTGGTTTTTGAGGCTGATAGGAAGAAGATTCTACAAAAGTAGGCTCAGTAAAGAATGTTTCTTCTTTTTTAGCTACCACTTCAAATGGTTCGTATTCTGATTCCATTTCAACTTCAGATTCTTCTAGTTCTTCCTCATTCTCTTCAGTAAGATTTCGAATATTTAATTCTACTAACTCTTCATCATCTTCTCTTACTTCTTCTTTTTCCTGTTCTCCATATAACCCCGAAATATTAAGCTCTGCCGTTAATTTCAGGCAGCTTTTTTCGGGTAGTACATAGTCAAAAGTTTCAATTAAAACATCGATTTCACTTAAGTCACGTACACGAGTAGTCGGAATGGTAATATCCACTGGGAATTGATGCGAAAATTCACACAGACCTTCTTCTCGTTCTTCAACCGTTTGTACCCACTTCTGCAATGAACCCCATTGGCTTTCTTCTGTTGTGGAATCAGCTTGACGCTTATATTCTCCTGTTAAATCGAGTGAGCCACGAATCATTACATATTGGTCGTTTTCTTGGATCGTAATATTAGGATCTAGTGAAATCGAGACAAGCTCCTCGACTTCCTGTCCTCTTTGAAACCAGACAGACTCCTCTAAAGAAAATCGTAAAGACGATTGGTTTCCCTGAGTCAAAGCGACTCCTCCCTTCATTTCCTCTCACGTAAAATCACCATGTCATTAAACTCTATGAAACAACAGTCATTTTTATGATATTAGGAATGAAAAAATAAGCGTATATCAGGTTTTTAATCTAAAATTTGTTACATCATTATAAGTTCTCAGAAATCAAGACCATTCAAAACGCAAAAAACCCCCACAATAGTGGGGGTGGGTCTTATCCTTTAATGACTTCGAACGCTTTTTCAATGGCTTGTAAGGTTTTCTGTATATCCTCTTCACTGTGAGCAGTAGATAAAAATAACCCTTCAAACTGTGATGGTGGTAAAAATACGCCTTGATTAGCCATTTCACGATAATAGGCTGAAAAGTACTCTAAGTTTGATGTTTTAGCCTTTTCATAATTATCAACCTTTTCATTTGTAAAGAAGAAGCCAATCATCGAGCCTGCACGATTAACCGTGTTAGGAATATCATATTTTTCAGCAGCTGCTCTAATTCCTTTTTCAAGTACGTCTGCCTTGCGCTCAAACTCAACGTAATCTTCAGGAGATAACTGTTTTAATGTCTCTAATCCAGCAGACATAGCTAACGGATTTCCTGATAGTGTTCCAGCTTGATAAATAGGACCACTTGGTGCAATTCTTTCCATGATGTCAGCACGACCGCCATATGCACCTACCGGTAAGCCACCACCGATTACTTTACCTAAACATGTTAGGTCTGGAGTAACTCCGTAGTATCCTTGAGCACAATTGTAACCGACACGGAAACCTGTCATTACTTCATCAAAAATCAATAAGGCGCCATATTGAGTGGTGATTTCACGAAGACCTTCAAGGAAGCCTGGTAGTGGAGGAACAACCCCCATATTACCTGCTACTGGCTCAACAATTACACCGGCAATATCATCACCAAATTGTTCAAATGCAACCTTCAGGCTCTTTAAATCATTGTAAGGGACTGTAATCGTATTTTTGGCAATCCCCTCTGGAACGCCAGGACTATCTGGTAGGCCAAGCGTAGCCACACCTGAACCCGCTTTAATCAAGAGAGAATCACCGTGACCATGATAGCAGCCTTCAAACTTTAAAATCTTGTTTCTGCCAGTATACCCTCTTGCTAGTCTAAGAGCACTCATTGTCGCCTCTGTACCTGAGGAAACCATACGAATCATTTCTACAGATGGTACACGGTCTATCACTAACTTAGCTAATTCATTTTCAATTAATGATGGAGCACCAAAACTTGTTCCTAGTTCAGCTACTTTTTTAATCGCCTCTACAACACGATCGTTAGTGTGTCCTAAAATGAGTGGTCCCCAAGATAATACATAGTCAATATACTCATTACCATCAATATCATAGATTTTTGAGCCTTTACCTCTTGCCATAAAAATCGGATCCATTTTAACTGATTTAAAGGCACGAACCGGGCTATTAACCCCACCTGGCATTAGCGTTATAGCTTCTTTATAAGCATCAATCG
>DASQIV010000642.1:0-3276 GCA_035631415.1 Pseudoneobacillus sp.
TTTAATGACCCTTCTTCTAATTCCATTATCATATATACCTCATCTGAAACTGGAAATGGAGCTTCTATATTGTAAAGTTTCGACATTTGAAAGCCAAATTTCAGATAAAAGTTGTGTAATGGATTGTAATTTTATTATGAGGGTAAATAGGATAAACGTCTATTTAATACTTAAAAAGTTGAGTTGATTAATTTGAATATCAAACTTGAATCCGTATTACCACCTTCTTTTTATCAAATTCCTACACTTGAATTGGCACAAACTTTGCTTGGATGTATTTTAATAAAAAATACGGATGAAGGGATCAGTTCGGGTTACATAGTTGAAACCGAAGCTTATATAGGGCCTAGTGACCGTGCAGCCCATAGTTTTAATAATAAAAGAACAAAAAGAACGGAAGTTATGTATGGTGATTCAGGTCATACTTATACTTATACTATGCATACACACTGTTTGGTCAATGTTGTTAGTGGTACCGAAAATGCGCCAGAAGCTGTACTGATAAGGGCTTTGGAACCATTGGATGGCATTGATTTAATGGTCATAAGAAGGGGAACTGACCATATTTTGAATTTAACTAGTGGTCCAGGAAAGCTGACAAAGGCACTGGGCATTAACATGAATGATTATGGACACCCTTTATGGACGGAACCTCTTTATATTGCAAAAGGCTATGAACCAACCTCCATATCAAACGGGAAAAGAATTGGAATCGCTAACTCTGGTGAGGCAAAAGATTATCCTTGGCGGTTTTGGATAACAGATAATCCTTTTGTATCCAGATAATAGCTTCTAGAACAGCCCAATTGTGTCCTCATATTGGCAAAATAAAGATTTTTTGACGTTACCCATAAAAAAAAGAGCGAATGATGATTCGCTCTTGAGTCCATTATTTATCTAAGTCCTTGGGTGAAAATGCACCTGGTAACAAATCTGCAACTGTTATTTTTTGTACATCACCTTTTAAATTAGTTAAGATGACTTCCATTTGTGGATCACAAAACTCTGAAATAACTTGGCGGCAAGCACCACATGGAGAACAAGGACCTTCTGTATCTGCAACAACTGCCAACGAGGAAAATTCCGTGATCCCTTCAGATATTGCCTTGAAGAAAGCAGTTCGTTCCGCACAATTTGTCATACTATAACCAGCATTTTCGATATTACATCCTTTGAACACTGTTCCATCTTTTGCTAATAGGGCAGCCCCTACTTTAAAATTGGAATACGGAACATACGCTTTTTCTCGGGCATCCATTGCATCTTTTATTAATTGTTTTTCCTCCATCGGTTTAAACCTCCCAGGTCTTTTTTAATCATTATTGTTGAAAAAACTTCGTGATGTACTCAACAACAACCCCACCAAACCAAACTCCAACTACACCCATTACGGCTGAAAAAACGGGTGGAGCAGGTAATGGTAATTTTAAAAATTTAAATAAAATACCTACCAGCATGCCTGCGATAGCTGCTAAAAAAACTTCCTTCATAATATATGCCTCTCTTTTGCTTTTAGTTTTTAATATGAGCTAGAAGATGTCTCACCTTTTATAATCGATATGCCTGAGCTTGCACCAATTCGTGTTGCACCAGCTTCTACCATAGCTAATGCATCTTCACGACTTCTTACTCCGCCAGAAGCTTTTACTCCCAAATCAGGACCTACAACTTTTCTCATTAATGCAATATCCGCAACAGTTGCTCCACCAGTGGAGAAGCCTGTAGATGTTTTAACAAAGTCTGAACCAGCTTTAACGGCAATTTGACATGCTCTTTCTTTTTCTTCATCTGTTAATAAAGAAGTTTCGATAATAACCTTTGTTAAGGCTTTTCCTTTTGCCGCTTCCACAACAGCACGAATGTCTTGTTCAACTAACTCATCATTCTTATCCTTTAAAGCCCCGATATTGATAACCATATCTACTTCAGTTGCACCATTTTCAATTGCGTTCTTCGTTTCAAACGCTTTTACCTCTGGAGTGTTAGCTCCTAAAGGAAATCCAATTACCGTACATACTTTCACTTCCGGTGTATCCTTTAATAGTTCAGCTGCTGTTTTAACCCAAGTAGGATTTACACAAACAGATGCAAATTTATATTCTTTAGCTTCTGCAACTAATTTTAAAATTTCTTCTTTTTTAGTATCTGCTTTTAATGCTGTATGATCAATCATACTTCCTATATTGTTTATCATTATTATCTACCTTT
Source organism: Pseudoneobacillus sp. (assembly GCA_035631415.1). GTDB lineage: Bacteria > Bacillota > Bacilli > Bacillales > Cytobacillaceae > Pseudoneobacillus. The sequence goes on from DASQIV010000642.1 coordinate 2,209, forward strand.
CCTTATCAATAAATTTAAATAAGTTTTATATCGTTTATAGTAGCATCCCCACTTGAAAGACAGATCCTTGAGGAAATTAAAGGCTAATACATAGATATAAAAAGTCTACGTAGATACTATAACAAAGAAATGAACAAATGTAACTATATAAATTTTACATTTGTAATATTTTTTGTTCAATTTCATTATTTTGTCACTTATTTTCGTTTTCTTTATCCAACAAAAAACGAGCAGTATATTGATCTGTTATCAATACGTTGGCATATTTACCTTTCAATGCACCGTATATTCCCTCAATTTTATTAGGGCCACCTGCCACCAAAATAGATTGTTCCTTCTGCTTTAAGTCCTCTAGGTTAATCCCTAATGTTCGATCATTAAGACTTGGATTGCAAACCTTTCCTTCATTATCAAAGAACCTTGAACAAATGTCTCCAACAGCTCTTGGATAAAGGGTTTTTAAATCCTCATCTGTAAAATAACCTAATTGAAATAATAGAGATTCGGACTTAACAGGCCCTATTGTAAATAAAGCAATATTTGCCTGTTTTCCTAATTCAAGAATTTTACGTATATGTCTATCTGCTTCCATCGCTTGTTTAACGACTACATGATCGACAATAGCTGGTAGCGGTAAATGATGGGGTGTTGTATTGAATGCCTTACCAAATAAATATAGAATTTCTGATGCATACGTATTTGTTTCGGCATGTGATACACCGCCCTTTAGTTGCACAACTTTAACGTCTCGGACAAATTTTTGCTTTAATTCAATAGCAACATGGTAAAGTGTAGTTCCCCACGTCACTCCAATGATATCTTGATCTTTAACAGTTGAATCTAAATAAGCAGCTGCCTTCTCACCTAAATAATTTTTAATAATGTTGTCTTCATACTGAGGTATAGATGCAATCACTGCTTTTTTTAAATGGAATCTTTCTTCTAATTCCTGTGATAAATTCTCTACATCTTCTGTAGGGTCCATTATTTTGATTTGAACAATTCCCTCGCTTTTCGCTTGTTGGAGAAAGCGAGAAACGGTCGGGCGGGAAACACCTAATATTTTTG
>DASQIV010000643.1:0-9056 GCA_035631415.1 Pseudoneobacillus sp.
TGCTGTTGCTTCCACTCACTATACAAAGATATAAGAATAAATCCGATCACAATCCAAAGATTAAGATTAAACGGTGAAATGATTAGAACGAGTGCTATAAACACTAATGTACTGGCAAAAGAAATGAGCAATGTTTGATAATGAGCCTGCGGAAAAGAACTTTTTAAGGAAAGTAGAAGAAAAACTAATTTGCCTCCATCAAGAGGCCAGATTGGCAGTAAATTGAAGATTACTACCATGTAATTGTACTGAATGAATAGCTCATATAATCCAAACGATATCACATCCATACTCATCAAAAGATAAGCAATACCCATCATCCATAAATGCTGTAAGGGACCTGATATTGTAACAATTGCTTCCTCTTTAAGAGGTCGATTTCCATGTTCATCCATTTCTGCTACCCCACCAAAGGGTAGAAACGAAATCTTTTTAATTCGCCACGAAAAAAAAGATGCAGCAACCGCATGGCCCATCTCATGAATAAAAATAATCAAAAGCAATAGGCACAATTCCATGAAATGAGCGGTCGCTACAGCTAAAAGGATAACAATCCACATTAAAGGGTGGATATGAATTTTTTGGATAAGAGAAGTCACTTTACTCAAATTGTATCACCTGAATAGGGTCGATAAAATCATTCCCTTTTTTGACTGCTAAGTTAAAGGAAGATTTCATACCATCTGAAGAACTTGTAGCAAGGCCAAGCTTTGTTCCTTTTTCAATAAATGTCCACAAGGTAACATCAATGGAAGCTAGGTTTCCGTACCATGTCTCAGTATTATCTGTATGCTGAATGATAACCGTTTTTCCGAAGCCTTCCTTCACTCCAGCGAATCGAACGATTCCTTCGTTTAATGATTGAACCGTAGCATCCTTACCCGTTTCAATCACGATACCTTGACCATTTTTGGCAAAGTCCTCAATAATTCTTCCAGAAGCCGGAAGCGCATATTGCGGTTCATCCGTATCTGCTACTTTATTATCTTGATTCTCCATAAATGGCAATAATGCCAACGGTTTACCAAACTGCTTTTCGTACCAATTGGATACTGTTGCAAATTGAAAGTCCTTATCCATCGTGCTTTGAACTAGGTTTCGTGCTTGATTAAATGTTGCATTTTCATTTTTAAAAAGAATAGCTATGATCAAAAATAAACAGACAGAACCTAAAATTTTAAACACAAATAATTCCTTATTAAATAAAGGATGATTTCCTTCATCTGGGCCAGCTTCAAAAGAAGATATTCGATCAAAACCGTACCGTTCCTCATCTTGTGCCCAAAATAAAGGTTTGTCTCTTACAGATGAATGTTCGCGCATTTTTCTTCTTTTGGCCATTCTTCTTCGAATCTCATCAGCTCTTGATTGCATATTCCCACCCAACCCTTATGACATTTGTACAAGTCTATGAGTTGTCCTAAAAGAGTATGACAAGATAGATGGATAAAATTAAAAAGACTAGGAAATATCCTAGTCTTAGCGAACGCCAAAAAACTTTTTAATTTTTGTAAAAACGCCATTCGGATCGTTTTCTAACGGTTCAAGTGGGATCGATTCTCCTAAAATTCTTCTTGCAATATTTCGGTAGGAGATAGATGCTTTACTATTCGGATTTAATGCAATCGGTTCCCCGTGATTGGATGCTTTAATCACTTCATCGTCATCCGCGACAATTCCGATTAATTCGATAGAAAGATGGGTAGTAATTTCATCCACATCGAGCATATCCCCATTTTTCATCATATGGTTACGAATACGGTTAATCACTAATTTAGCTGGTTCCACATTTTCTTCTTTTTCCAACAATCCAATGATACGGTCTGCATCACGTACTGCTGATACCTCAGGAGTTGTCACAACAATTGCCTTATCTGCACCTGCTACCGCATTTTTATAACCTTGTTCAATTCCTGCTGGACAGTCAATGACAACATAATCAAACTCTTGCTTCAATTCATCGACTAATTTTTTCATTTGTTCTGGATTTACAGCATTTTTATCTGTTGTTTGAGCTGCTGGTAGTAGGAACAATAAATCCTCAAAACGCTTGTCCTTAACGAGCGCTTGATGAATTTTACAACGTCCATCCACAACATCTACCAAATCATAAATAATACGGTTTTCAAGGCCCATGACAACGTCTAGATTACGAAGACCGATATCTGTGTCCACTAAACAAACACGTTTGCCTTGAAGGGCCAAAGCGGTTCCTAAATTTGCAGAAGTTGTGGTTTTACCGACTCCGCCTTTTCCTGATGTAACTACAATTGCTTCTCCCACATTAGCGTCCCCCTTCGAATCTTGATAAATTTGGTCTTAAATGCATTAAAACTTGTAATCTATCAACCATAATTTGGCTATTTTCATCTATATAGGCACATTCCATCTCGCGATTCTCTTCGTCTACACGATTGTCCGGAGCCCGATTTATAAACTGACTGATTCTTAATTGAGCTGGGTTCATACTGGAAGCGGCAATAACCGCATCATTATTACCAAGATAGCCAGCATGTGCAATCCCACGGAGCGCCCCCATGATAAAAATATTACCACCTGCAATGACGGTTCCTCCTGGATTGACATCTCCAATTAATAACAAGTCACCTTCAACTTGCAATATTTGTCCCGAGCGAATAATTCTTGCAACAGTTACAATCTCTGATTTATTTTTCAATTGCTCTGCTTCTTCAACAGATATGACATTTGATTCAATTGAATCAACAACCAAATTCTTTTTTTGACGAATTAAACTTCTAATCTCTTCTTTTTGTTCCTCATCTAAATAACGATTGCCCACTTTTACTTTAACAGTAATAAGAGGACGGTCATCTTGAGCACGATAGCTTGCAGACAATTTTTCATCTAACTCTTTTTTTAACGCATCATAGGAACAGGAATCATCGAGATGCAAAGTAAGTCCATCTTTTGTTCCTTTAATCATTACATTTTGCATTTTTTTCATTTCAGGACACCTCATTACGAAATGCGCAAGTGCCTTGGTCAACCTCGATATGCAAATGTTCTCAAATCGATGAAGTTCGTTCTTTGACTTCAACGGTTTGAGGTTATTTGTCTCAAGGGGTTAGGCACTGGAGCTGAACAACTACAGACTTTTCCAAGATTGAAATCCTTGAAGAAAAATTTCTGTTTATCTAATGATAAAGGAATTCGACAAAAGATTTAGAATTCCTTTTTTCCAATATGAGTAATGCTTTTAACCTAATTGTTCATTCATTTTTTCAAATTGCTTCTTTAATGGGTATACCACTAAAACAAGAAAAACAAAATTCAATATAAGCGTTGGTAAGAGCCTTGTATTTATAAAAATAGGGAATGGGGTAGTAGTGATATGAATTAAAAAGTTCATTTCGTATGCCACTATTTCCAAAATTGAGATTCCCAAAAGCACAACAAAAGTGGCAATGATGATATTAGATTGAAGAATTTTCATCATTTTAGAAATGACATAGGCTGTTAATGGGAACATAAATAAATAGATACCAATAACTTCTGTATAAACAATATCAAATAAAAGTCCGAAAAGCAGACCATACCAAACCCCGTGCTTTTTACTACCATAAATGGTTAGTAGTAAAATAGATGCTATCAAAAAGTGCGGAGCAAAAACCCAATCTTTGTTAAACATTTTCACAGGAAAAAGCTCAACAAATAGGCTTTCTAAAATAAATAGTAAAAAGAACAGAACAAAAGGAAGGAAACGACTCACAGTTCCTCCTCCTCATCGTCCACCATCTCAGATACATCTGGTTGGACCATCGTACGATTGATAACCATTACATTTTCGATATCATAAAAATTTGCTCCTGGTTTTACATAAGCAGTTAAGTTTAATCCATATTGATCTGGAACTACATCAACCACTTTCCCAATCACTAAACCTTCTGGGAACACTCCGCCAAGACCAGATGTAACGACATTCTGTCCTTTTTTAATTTCAGCATTATACGGAATGGTTTTAATTAAAAGCAATTCTTTTTGATCGTCATACCCTTCCACTAAACCAAAAACCTCTTTATCTGCCTGAATGATGGAGGAAATTCGATATTTAGGATCCATTGTACTTAATAACTGGATAGTTGATGTAAATTGAGAAATATTTTTCACCTTACCAATTAAACCTTTTGCTGTAATAACTGGCATATTTTCTTTAATTCCATCGACTTTCCCTTTATTAATAATAACCATTTCATGCCAATGATCCGGATTTCGTCCAATGACTGTAGCTTGGATAGGGTCATAATCACGTAAGGTTTCTTTTTTATCTAATATATCTCGTAGCTCTGTGTTTTCTTTATCAAGCAAATGAACCTGCGCCTCTAAACTAGCTAATTTATCTAACCGTTTCTTAAGCTCTTTATTTTCATTATACGTTATTCGCAAATCCTCAACGTTTTCGAAAAAACCCGCTACAAAATGGGTTGGCTTTGAAACAAGAGATTGGACCCAGCCAGTGGAGTCTTTAATAAACCGCTCTGGCCAAGTTAGTTGTTCACGGTCCCGTAAAGAAAAGCCGATTAATGCCACGAGAATAATAATGCTGACAAGCAAAATAATCAGGCGTTTATTCAGAAAAAACTGTGGCATTACTTACACCTCAAATTTCATTATCGCGAATCTTTCGCTTTATTTTTAAATAAGTGAATATGTTCTAAAGCCTTCCCAGTGCCAATTGCTACACAATCTAGTGGATTTTCCGCAATTAATACCGGCATCTTTGTTTCTTCACTTATAATTTTATCAAGATTTCGAATGAGAGCTCCTCCTCCAGTTAGAACGATTCCACGGTCCATAATATCCGCAGCTAATTCTGGTGGCGTTTTTTCAAGCGTATTTTTTACAGCATCAACGATTGCATATACGGTATCATGTAAAGCATTAGAGATTTCCAGTGCTGTAATCTCTAGTGTTTTTGGTAAACCAGTTAGTAAATCTCTACCTCTGATTTCCATATTGTCAATACCTTCCGGATCACCAGCTGAGCCAATTTCCATTTTGATTGCTTCGGATGTACGGTCACCAATTAAAAGATTATACGTTTTGCGAATATAATTGATTATCGCATCGTCCATTTCATCCCCAGCAATTCGAATCGATTGACTTGTCACTATTCCACCTAAGGAAATAATGGCAACTTCAGTTGTTCCGCCACCAATATCCACGACCATACTACCAGTAGGCTCCCAAACAGGTAAGTTAGCACCGATTGCTGCTGCAAACGGCTCTTCAATCGTATAGGCGTCCCTCGCACCAGCTTGTCGTGTTGCATCGATTACAGCTCTTTCTTCAACCGCAGTAATTCCAGATGGCACACATACCATCACATAAGGCTTACGTGCAAAAAAGCCCTTTGTTTTTATGGCTTGTTGTATGTAATATTTCATCATGATAGCCGTTGTTTCATAATCAGCAATAACTCCATCCTTCATAGGACGTAAAGCGACTACATTTCCTGGTGTACGGCCAATCATGTTTTTCGCATCATTTCCAACAGCAACTATATGTTTCGTATCCGTTTGAAGTGCAACCACTGAAGGTTCTCTTAAAACGACCCCTTTTCCTTTAACAAAAACCAGCGTATTCGCTGTACCTAAATCTATTCCTAAGTCTCTAGTACCAATTCCAAACATCGTTGTATCTCCCTTTCTGATACGTTTCACGATTTTTAAGATAAGGCTACTATCCATCAAAATGGACAAAAAAAGATTCATAAACCTTAAAAAATCATAAACAATATTATATCGTAACGTTAATTAAAATCATAGTCCTATAAATACCCTTTTTCCTTTAAACTAACAAACTTATTTTCTCCAATGATTAAGTGATCCAGCAATTCAATCCCAATGACTTTACCAACTTCCACCAATCGTTTTGTTACTTCAATATCTTCACGGCTAGGTGTCGGATCACCTGAAGGGTGATTGTGTATACAAATGACTGAAGCGGCAGATCGTTTTAATGCTTCTTTATATACTTCACGTGGATGAACAATTGAGGCATTTAAGCTACCGATAAAAACAGTTTGTTTATGCATCACTTGATTTTTTGTATTCAAATAAAGACAAACAAAATGCTCCTGCGATAAAAATCTCATATCATTCATGACATATTTCGCGCCATCTTCTGGTGAACGTATGACGTATCGGTCATCGTAAGCAATATTGGAAATTCTTCTGCCTAATTCGACAGCTGCAAGAACTTGAATGGCCTTTGCTTTTCCGATTCCTTTAATTTCTGTCATCTCTTCTAAAGTGGCTGACTTCAATAGCCTTAATCCCTCAAAATGCGAAAGAAGACGATTGGATAATTGAAGAACCGATTCTTGGCTTGTACCTGTTCGAAGTAGAATTGCAACAAGCTCATGGTTAGATAAACTCTGTGGACCATTTGAAACAAATCGTTCCCTCGGTCTTTCGTCCTCTGGGAAATCTCGTATCATTAGTGTTTGTGTATCTGTTAGCATTTATTACTCCTCCCTAGTGAGGGAGTCAAAGGAAACGTTTTTTAAAACGTTAATGGAAATCCAGCTTTTCTTAATTCTCGGACCACCCTTGATATTGGGAGGCCAACCACATTAAAATAGTCACCCTGTATTTCTTTTACAAGATAACTACCAAGTTGTTGAATTCCATAAGCACCCGCTTTATCAAGTGGTTCTCCACTTGATACATACATGTTGATTTCCGTCTCGGTTAACTCCCAAAACGTTACTGTCGTTTTTTCAAAAAAGCGGAAAGATTGATGTGGCGAAACAATTGAGACTCCGGTATAGACATCATGGGTTTTACCTGACAATTTTTGAAGCATTTCAGTTGCTTCTTGTTCATCTTTTGGCTTACCTAAGATGAAACCACCAAGAACAACAATCGTGTCAGCACCTAAAACATAGGCTGAAGGATAATCCTTCGCAACAACTTTGGCTTTCCGTTCTGCAAGCTCCATGACCACCTCGTCTGGAGATAAATGATCAGAAAAACTTTCGTCAACATCACTGCTAGAAATCTCAAATGAAAGATGAACGTTTTCAAGAAGTTCTTTTCTGCGTGGAGATGATGAGGCTAAAATGAGGCTTTCCAATTCAATCACCTTACCTTTTCCGTATCTTAATAGGGAGATACTCTTTTATCGTATCAAAAATTGACAAGCATAACAATTTATATCGATTAATTCAGGAAAATTTAATAATTATGTAAAATAAAAAAGAAGCCTGTCGACAAATTAACAGACTTCTTTAGATTGTCCCATTTCCCAGAAAATAATCGAAAAATAGCAGCTATCTATTATAGTGTAAAATACACTCCGATAAAGGCTAGTAGGTGTTGCTGAGCATCATTGATGAGCGGATCTTTTTGTTGCTGTTTGAATTCCTCAAGCTTTGTGACTACACCTATGAGATCCACTCGTAACTGTTCAATTTTAGCTGATTTAATTTCTTGCTTATCTATACTTGCTAAAAATCTTTTTTGTTGAGCAAGCGTATTTTCATCAATGGCAGATGTAACCATACCACCAGCAATCAACATAGAAAGTTGTTGATAGATAGTAGATGCATCTTTTAGGAGTGTTGCTTCTACTTGTGTTAATTCCTGAAGCTCTTTTCCAGGTAAAGTATATGGTTTGGCAAATACTTCGATTCCGCTAGCTTTTAAGTTACTAGCAATCGCCTTGGCATTTTCAATGGAATCGGCAACCCCTAGAACAAGAATCGCTTTACCATTGTCCTCAATAATCTGAGTCGGCACCCCTTTTTGCTTTAGTTTTTGCTCTTCTATCTTTGCGGAATCAACACTTGAAAACACTCCGCCTTGGATAATAAAGGTATCAATCGGCTGAAGTTGAAGCAGTTGGGTAGTAACAACTGGATCATTCTTTTCAGTCGTTGTTTCTTCGGTAATCGTTGTCACAGGTTCTTCCACTTTTGCATCACTAATCACCAGCTTTAATACGAGAAAGCCAAAGCTTGTTCCAATAATGATTGCTAAAATCACTGAGGTAAAAATGGACTTAACCGGACCTATATTTTGTTTTTTTAATTGTTTTTTTAATGTTGGCAAACTACTTTTCTGCTTGCCTTTTGGTTGCTTCGCAATGATATATTCTTCAATTTCATCTTCTGATGATTCTGGGAGTATCCAATCAAAGCTTTCCTCCACTGCTTCGCCTGCTGCAACCTCTGATAACGTATCAGCTTCAACAGATTCTACTGTTTCAGTTATAACTCTATCATTTTGAATGTTCTCTTTGATGGGAAAATCCAAGATTTGTCGCTCGTTTCCATTTATTTTAATAGTAATAGTTCGATTGCTATTTTGCTTGTCCACCATGCGGGTCTCCTCTCTATCACGTCCAATTTGTTCCATCCTATCATAAGGGCAAAAAAAAATAACAAGACTTTTGTCGTCTTGTTATCGAATGCTTTCGTCAAATTCACTTGTTATTCGCCATCATTTTCGGCATTTAAATCAAATTGTTGAAGGGGATTACTCTTATTTGCTGGTTCGCCTGTTTCAATTTGCGGAAGTTCATTTTGCAAATCTACTAATCCCGGTAAGTAGTAGAGAGAAAGAGTGACTTGATAGGTGATCGGTTGTTGTTCCTGCTGTAGCTCGGTTATTTCAGGCTGACCGGAAAAATTAATTGATTCAACCGTTACAATTCTATCAAGATTTTCAATCGTGTCCAAAAATTTCTCGAGATCAAAATAGCTTGGCGATTGTATCGATAGATTCACCGGAATTTTAACTACTCCACTAGGGAGGGGTTCTGCCACTTCGCCTTCGACAGCTTCAGCACTTACCTCTGTACCATCATTCCTCTTGTAAGATAATCCTAGGGCTTGGTCCATCGTAGAATTCGTTTCCTCATCCCCAGTCGCCCCAAAGTTCATTTGTTGTATCAAACTATCAGAAAAAATCTCAGCCTTTTCTAAGTCCAAAATAAACTGTTCGAGCAAAGGCTTAACAGGTAACCGTTTTTGTAAAAACTCGGTGTTTTCATCAATGGTTCCTTGTAATCCACTTTTTTGCTTTTGTACT
>DASQIV010000644.1:0-2251 GCA_035631415.1 Pseudoneobacillus sp.
ACCTGCAAAATTATACCGTCGATGATGATAATTTGCTACAGCGAGTAATATAAACCCCACCCAAATGGAGTCCTTTTGCTGACTTGTTTCGTTTTTCCAGTATTCTTCGAGAATTTCGTGACATTCAAAATAATCACGGTCCACATGAAAGTGAATCAAATATTCGATAAAAGCTTTAGGTAACAATGCGACTCCTCCAATCACTGATCCTCCAATACATTATACTATTCTAATTAAAAAGCAAAAAATACTTTTCTTTAAAATCAATTAATAGGTGATATTTTCTAGGTAATTTCCTATGGTAAACTCTATACTAATAGTAAATTATTCAGTAGAATTAAGATATTACTGTATAAAAAAGAAATTTTGGTGAGATTATGCAACAATATAATGTTAAAATTGATAGTTTTGAAGGGCCATTAGATTTATTACTGCATTTGATTAATAGGTTAGAAATTGATATTTATGATATACCCGTATCGGAAGTTACTGAACAATATTTAATATATATCCATACAATGAAAGAGCTGCATTTAGATATTGCCAGTGAATATTTAGTGATGGCAGCCACGCTTCTTGCAATTAAAAGTAAGATGCTACTTCCTAAGCAGGAAGAAGAATTCCTCGATGATGAGTTAGAATTTCAATTGGAGGAAGATCCACGAGATGAACTTGTCGAGAGACTAATTGAATATCGTAAGTATAAGGAAGCAGCTCAAGATTTAAAAACATTAGAAGAAGAGAGAAGCTTAATGTTTTCTAAACCTCCAAGCGACCTTTCTGAACTCTCTAAAGAAATTCAAGTAGATCGTGTAGATCTAAATGTGTCTCTTTATGACATGCTTGGAGCTTTCCAAAAGTTAATGAGGAGAAAGAAGCTTCAAAAACCACTATCAACCAAAATAGCACGTCAGGAAGTTTCGATTGAAAAGAGAATGGAAGAAATATTATTAGAATTGAAAAATTTTAGAGGTAGAAAAAGCTTTTATGATCTCTTTCCGTTTCCTCAAAAAGAACATATTGTCGTAAGTTTCTTAGCAATTTTAGAATTAATGAAGCGACGAGAAATTCAAATTGAACAGGAAAAGAATTTTGCAGAGATTTTTGTCATGTCTTTGGAAGGAGCAGAATTAATTGGAAATCATTAATTGGACAGGAATTGTTGAGAGTCTATTGTTTGCTGCTGGCGATGAGGGACTTTCTTTAAAACAAATAATAAATGTATTAGAAGTAGATGAGCAATTGGCAGAAGAAATTGTTCATAATCTACAGGCTTCTTATGAAAATCAAAATCGTGGTATTACGATAGTAGAACTTGCTGGAACTTATCAATTAGCTACTAAAAAGGAAAATGCTTCTTATTTAAAAAAACTGGTAGAAGCTCCAACCAATTCCAGTTTATCACAAGCAGCGTTAGAAACATTGGCCATTATTGCTTATAAGCAACCTATTACTCGGTTAGAGATTGAAGAAATAAGAGGGGTTAAGACAGAGCGCCCTCTACATACACTCATAAGTAAGGTGTTAATAAAAGAGGTAGGAAGATCCGAGGGTACAGGAAGAGCTTACCTTTATGGTACCACTAAAGAGTTTTTAGAATGTTTTGGACTAAAAAGCTTGGAGGAATTACCACCTTTACCTGAAAAATTCGAAGAAGATTTTGTTCAAGAAGAAGCAGATTTATTTTTCGAAAAATTTCAAGAAACAATGGGTTCTAACGGCTAAGTGATTGAAAATATGTTAAAGTAGGTATGTAATGTACTGTCAGGAGGGTTAATATGATTATTAAAGAATGTAAAGGTTATGAACTTGAAAAAGAAAAGCCCAATACATCCGAAGACTATTTTAATCGGAGTGAAATTACATACGTTGAAGATGGAGTGGAAAAAAATCTTCATGTACTTTATGTACGTTTCTATGAGGAAAATTTTAAACAATATACTCCTTTTGAAGAAAATCCAATATTTAATGTAAATGGCAAAGAAATTTATATTAAGGATATCGTCGCTCTTTTTTGCTTATTAAAAAATCCAGGGCTAAGACATCGTAAACGATTATATATTAATACCGAAAAGGAATTTCGATTCTACTTCCAAGAAATGAATTTCGAAAAAATAAAAGAGTTACTTACCGATTTAAATGGCAAAAATCAAGTCGAGATAAAATCACCACTTCAATTTGTTGTTCAACCCAATTAAGAAAGGGGAAAATAAATGGGAAACACGATAGTTGAGTCTCAACTAGAAGACGT
>DASQIV010000645.1:0-11960 GCA_035631415.1 Pseudoneobacillus sp.
AGCAGCAAGCGAACGGATCGTGGGCTTTTAATAATCTTAATGATTCAGTTAGTTCGTTGACGGCTCAAACGGTATTAGCATTAAGTGAATATCAAACTAAGACAAATAAGACATCCAATGAGCTGCAAACAGCATTAAGACTAGCTGGAGAATATCTTGTCACTACCCAGACTTGGGGGATGGATGAAGACTCTATCATAGACAGTTTACTTTCCTATCGTGCGATTTTAAATACGGTAGGAGCCGATGTTCTAGAGAATAGAGAGACCTCCATAATGATGGCACAACAGTCAGATGGCAGTTGGTTTGGTGATCCTTATATAACCGCACTTTCATTAAAGGCTCTTCAAGAAAGAATGAATATGCCTTTTGCGAAAATAAACTCGATACAATTATGGAAAAATGAAAATGATAGTCAGGTAGAAAGCTATAGCTATAATGCATATGATTCTTTTGAAATCAAAGTAGATAGCACTTTTGATGCCACCCAGGCAACCCTTCTTTATTTTATAAAACAAAAAAATGGAATGATTACTTCTGCACAAACGGATGGACTTCCTGGCTGGAATACGAAAAATAGTCTTCCAGGGGACTATTCAGTCATTGCGCAAATTAAGGACATTACAAGTGGTCGGATCATTGCGAGCCAAGAGAAGCCATTTGTCATCAATCCTACCTTTACCATTGGTGCGGTTTCCATTGCCACAGACCCTGAAAATAAGAGAGTGAACACTTCAGGAGAGGTGAGTACGGAAATCACGGTCATATCCAATTCAAATATGGACAAATCGTTAACCCTAAAAACATCTGTTATGGATGGAACAACGGTTATTGCCGAAGATACGAAAACATTTGAAAGCAAAGCAGCGGATCAAATTAGCAGAATGAGATCTGTCATTTTCACCCCAGATACTACTGTACCAAAGGATTACCTTATCAAATCTGAGGTTTTAGATGGAACGAATGTCATCGCACAAGGTGAAAAGACGTTCCAGGTGCTGCCACCTCCACCGCCAACAAGAATCGATGCAACACAAAGTACGGATAAAACGGTGTTATTTCCTGGTACAGACTCTGTTACAGCGCAGCTGAAGCTGAAGGGTGAAGGAACTCCTGACATGCCAAAACGAAACCCAATTGATTTAATTTTAACGATTGATAATTCGGGAAGTATGGAATGGGGAGACCAAGATTGGTCTACAACAAAGCCTTGGAGAATTGATTTTGCCAAGGATGCTTCTAAAAGAGTAGTAGATCTACTTCAAATTCAAGACAAGGGTGCCGTTGTTGAATTTGCAGGTAGCGTGTGGATCCAGCAGGATTTAACTGCGGATAAGGAACTTCTTAAAAAGAGAATTACGGAAACGCCACCATCTCCATGGGATGGTACGGATATTGCCCGTGGACTTAGCAAAGCCATGGAAATATTGAACAATAAGAGTGCTGAAGGTAGAGAAAAGGTCATCGTTCTGCTTTCTGATGGTGATTCATCTAGATATTATGCAATAAATGAGGCAAATAAGGCTAAAGCAAAGGGCTATAAAATTTACTCGATTGCTTTAGGTTCTGGGGCTGATCGATATTTAATGGAGCAGCTTGCTATTATTACTGGTGGTAAATATGTATACAGTCCATCGATGGCACAGCTAGACGAAATGATGACGATGCTGGCTGGAGAAATTTTTGATAATGCCGGTGAAGATGTGGTTCTTGAAACAACTATCCCAGCAAACGGAATGACTGTAGACCCATTAAAAATCAATCCAACCCCAAGCAGTATTGATGACCATGCTGATGGCTCGAAAACTCTTAAATGGACAATGGACAGAATTGTCATCGGGGAGGAAAAGCCATTTGAAGTAACTTATGAAGGCGCGAATCTCCTTTCAGATACAACTGTTCATCTTACAAAAAATACGAAGTTGACGTATGTCGATAAAAATCATACGACAGTAACCGTTAATCTTCCATATTTAAAAATTCCAGTCAATAAATACTTACTAGATTCAAAGGTAGAAACGGATAAGGAAAGCTATAAAGCCAATGAGACTGTGGCGATTACCAATACGGCTACCAATCTTACAAAAGAAGCCTCCACTCTTACAGGAAAAGTAGAAATAACGGATGCGGATGGAAATTTGGTAGAAGTAGTTGAGGAAAACATTCCTATGACATGGAATAGTTTAGAAAGTAAAACAAACACATTTACTTGGAATAGCGGTCAAACAATGGCAGGACTTTATAAGGTAAAGGTGACTTGGAGCGAAAATGACAAGGCTATCTCCGTGACAGAAGCTAACTTTGAAATAAAAGCCGATGGTGATCTGTCTAGCTCGATAATGGTTGATAAACAACAATACGCAGCTGATGAAGAAGTGAGTATTCGTACGAATCTCATTAATAACAGCACAAACAGTATAGAAAATAACCTTATTTTAAAAACAACGATTACAGATGAGCAAGGCAACATCATTTGGACGGCAGAACAAGCAGCATCAGAACTGCTTCCTGCAGCACAATTAACCTTAACTTCAAACTGGAATACAGCTCAAAATAAGCCGGGAATTTATACTGTGACCGCTGAAGTATTGAAAGGTGAAGTCAAATTATCCGAAAGCACAGCAACGTTTGAGATTGTTTCTGAAAAAGAAGGAATCATGGGCGTTTCGGGTAACATTCAGGTTCTTGAGAAAAATATTTACCCTGTGGACCCAGTTCAGTTTACGTACACCATGAATAATACGGGAAATGTGAATCTTACTGACGTAACGGCAAGAATCCGAATAGTGGATACGGCGACCGAGAAGGTACTTGGGACGATTCAAGATAAAACCAATATTGAAACAGGATCAAGCTATACAGCGGAAAAGGCTTGGGAGCATGAGCCATTAGATACTGGTGTTTATATGGTCGTATTTGATGTAATTCTTGCAAATGGGAAAGAAGTTCCACTAGGCAGCAGTTATATTCAAGTGGAAAAACCATATGAGACCACGCTTAGTCAAATCGTAAGCCCTCGAGTTTTAGTATGGGCTGAAAGTAACAACAACATCAATCTGGCAAAGGAAACGCTTGAAAGCATGTCAGCCTTCTATCAAATGGTTGATAACCGTGACGATTTTATGAGCGAATTACGAACTGGAAAATACAATCTATACATGTTACTTGATAGTCAACTTCCTTTAACCGGACACGATGACGAAGAGTTAGCGGCAGAAGTAGCAAAAGGAAACGGGATTATCGCATCCCATCACGCAAATGGTGATAATTTTAAAAATATGGATCTATTTGGTGTGAAGGTAAAGGGAAGCACAACTCCAAATGAATACACAGTCCATTTCTTAGCCAATTCTTACTTTGGTCCTTTCACTTTAATTGGAACAGGCAAAGCATTAAATGTGGAGTTAGAAGGTGGAGAGCAGCAAGCTGTATTAACGAGCAAAAAAGGAGACTCACCTGGGGTTGTCACTTCTAACTATGAAAATGGAAAAACGCTTTTGTTCACCTTCGATATTGGAAGCAGCTTAGGTGAAACCTCTACCATTTTGAAAAAATCGATTGAATGGGTTACACCAGTAATGGAAACGAGCAATCAATATACAGAAATGGAAGTAAAGGTGAAGGCAAACACATCCATTGGAGCGGAAATCATCTTAACGACTCCTCAAGGTTCAGAGGTGGTATGGATGTCTCCAGATACGAGTGCTTGGAGATTTGAAACGGTTACAGGTCAGGAGTACACATTCAGAGTGCTATTAAAGCTTCCTGAAGCAAAAGGAAATTATCCTGTAACGCTGGACTCCTATTATGCGACAGCAAATGGAATGTTGAAATTTAACACAATTGAAACCATGATCGCTCGTGAATAGTGAGCATCCAAATCATCAAACTAGACGGAGGAAGATAAAAAAATGACGTCGAAGAAATCAATGAAATGGGTAGTTCTTCTTGTGTTGGTTGTCTTCACATTCTCATTCGGGCTTCCCACAAAGGAACTAGCATTCGCGAAGTCAATCGAAAACATTAAACAAGCCAGCGCCAACATTAAGTATGATAAGCCAACCACTACAACGACTCTAGGTAGCTTTGTGGAAACGCTACTTGAATACGTTGAGAAAATGAATACATCCCTTGAAGAGGGCAATTTGAGAGAGTTAAGGGAGCAGGCAAAAGGCACGAAAAAGGCTTTAAAGGATATTCGAAAAAACATTGACCTCGAGCTTGCTGAGAACGGCAAGACGCTTGATAAGTTAAAAGCGATCAAAGCTAAAATGAAGCATGATCAGTTGAAAGCCGATTTAGATAAAAAGCTAGATGGCTTTGAAGCTTTACTCGATAAGCTTGATGAACTATCAACCCTTGTAAAAGAATTAAAGGGTAAAGATAAAGACGCTTTAAAAACTAAGCTTGATGAAATTGAGAAAATTTTAAATCCAGAGCAGCCCCATCAACCGCTTGGGGCACTTCCGCATAGCAATGCCAATATTACCCCTCCTGAACCAGCTACTGGAGGAGGGATCACCCCAGCATATGTAGGAATGGAACAAAGCATTTCATCTAATCAAGGGTTATCCATCACCCCTGTAGAGGGAGATTTAGCTGAAACACCTGAAACGAAGCTTACATCAAAAATCAAAGAGCTTGCAGATTCACTTAAAACACCTGTCAAAATCTATGAATATGTTAAAAATAACATTGATTTTGTCCCATACTATGGCTCTAGAAAAGGGGCTACAGGTACCTTACATCAAATGACAGGGAATGATTACGATCAAGCTTCCTTGTTAATTTCGATGCTGAGATACAAAGACATCCCTGCTCGCTATGTGAATGGAACCGTGCAGGTCCCGATTGAAAAGGTAAAGAGTTGGACGGGTGCCCCTACTCCAGAAGCAGCAATCAAGGTAATAAGTTCCCTTGGTATTCCAACGGTATCACTTGTATCTGGTGGAAAAATTATCGGTGCACGCTTTGAACATACCTGGGTTGAAGCTTATGTGCCATATGAAAATTACCGTGGCATAGGGGCGAAAAAGGGTAAGAAGATATGGGTTCCACTTGACCCGAGCTTTAAGCAATATAAAGTCGAAAAAGGCTTGGATATCCTAGAAATAACTGGGGTTTCCGAGGAACAAATTGTGGATGCTTTTAAAATGAAAGGCAATGAATCTATTTACGGTAGTTCGATTAGCAACCTTGATATTTCTGATTTAAGTAGTTTCATAGATGGATCTACTGAAAAAATCGAACAATATATAGCCGATCATCATCTTGAAGACACTGATGCGAAAGAATTGATTGGTGGTAAGAGAATTATCCCTGAAAATCTCGGATTACTGCCGGTGACTCTTCCGTACAAAACGGTAACGGTGCTGTCAGAAACCAATACCATTCCTCTTTCAAGTAGCGAGAAAATCGGTTTTTCTATTAAGGGAAATGACCCGTTCAACTTAAATTTTACCGGTGAGGATGATTTTCACGTTGAATTTAGGGCAGTTGAATTGTATGGAAAAAGAATCACTCTTTCTTGGATTCCGGCTACACAAGAGGATGAAGAGATCATAGAAGAATATGGTGGTCTGTTTAAAACACCAGCTTACATGCTTCAGCTGAAGCCACAGCTAAAGGCTGATGGTGGGATCATCGCAGAAGGGAAGGCTGTTGGTTTTGGTAATAGACAACAATTTACCATTGCGATGGGGCATGCAGGTAGGCCTGTAGAGAATGTGATAAACCCTGTTACAGCAGGGGGCTTCTACAGCATTTCCTTTGATTATGGAAAAATTGATGTAGAAGAGCTGCAGACCATCAAGGATCGAATCATGGCTGTCAAAGATACAGCAACTGAGGATAGCATTTACACCGACGAAGTCATGGGCGAAATTTTAAATAGTGTCGGAAAATCCTATTTTGCTCAATTGGATGCCTTTAATTCTGTAGCGGCTAATGCTTACCAAGTAAGCTCAATCAGACAGGTTAGTGAAGCAATGACTGGGTATCAACCTAATGTGAAGTATATGTTCTTCAGTCCGTTTGAGGTGACAGGCGGATCGTTCTTTATCGACGTGGATCACGACGTATTCGGAGTGGTAAGCCTTGATGGGAAAAAGGAAAAAGAAGTCAGCTACATGATGAATTCAGGTGTGATAGGCTCTGCTATGGAACACGGCATTCATGAGCAAATTTTTCAAGTTCCTTCCGTTTCTTCTATTAAAATCTTAACGGAAGCAAGTAAGCGTGGAATTCCAATCTATACGATTAGCAAGGACAACATTGACCAACTTAATGAAATAACCGTATCAAGCTCTGTGAAAACGGACATCCAAAATGCGGTTAATAGTGGAAAGGTTGTTACAATTCCGCAAAAAGAATTCAGTTATTATGACTGGCATGGTGCAGGCTATATTGTCATGGACCCTTCAACAGGGGCTGCCGGTTATATGATTAGTGGTGGTCTAGCTGGAGGTTCGGCAGCCATTGATATTGGTGTCAATTTAGTTGGTTTAGCAGCACTTGCATGGGCGATATTTGATGTCATCACGATTGCAATGGCGTTCCTTGCGGCAACTAGCCCGATTATGATGTTCGTTTTCTTTGCGTTATTTGTCATTGCATTAATTGCACTGGTTATGACGTTGGAAAACATCATTATGTATTGGAAAACGGGTGATTATAAATATGCTAGTGCATTGATGGGCGATTTAATCATGAATATGTCCGTCTTTGGAATTTTTAAGGTTTTGGATAAGGTATTGCCAGGATTAACAGCCTTGTTTAAAGGTGTAAAAAACCAAATGGATGATGTTGCCAGAGCGGCTGATAACATTGGTGATGACCTAGCCGAAGACATTGCCCGTATTGATGGTCCAGAAAAATTACCACAAGCTGAACAGGTTATTAACGACTTGAATACTAGTGGGGTAGATCCTAATTTAATTAGTAAGGTAGCGGATGAACAAGGGTTAGACGGTCTTACTAGTCTCAAAAACTTACTAGAAAAAACGAAATGTGTAACAGCAGCCATTACCATTGCCTCCTGTAATCCAATTTTAACCGAACAGCAGATTGCTAACTTTGTGAAGCAAGGTTTAGACTTAAAAACGATCGTCAAGTTTTTAGACGAAGGTTGGTCAGTAGATAGTGCCGTTCAACTGACGAAGGCAACAGAGGATGGTATACTTACACCAAATGCATGGAATGGAAAGCTAGTAAGTCAATCAGGTGATGCTACCCATTTAACAGAACGCGAACTGTCAGCCATTAATAAGGTCTTAAAAGAAGGAAAAGATGTTGATGCTGATGTAATTAAATCACTAAAGAATCAGGCTAATAATCTAGCTGACACCTATGTTAGCAAAATTAACGATTTATCAGCTGATACTCTGGCGAACCTAAGTAAAACATATGGAGATAGTACAGCGCCATCCAAAATCCTGAGTGATGAACTGGCAAATGCGGGGATAACAAGACCGGCAGATGTAGAGACTCACCATATTGTGCCAGCGAAACAAGCAGGGCAGGATATCGTGAATATTTTACAAAGAAACGGTATTCATATAAATTCAGCGGCTAATGGTGTGCACCTGCCTGCAATAGATAACCCTGCTTGGCCAGGACAAGTAACGCATAATGCCTTTTTGAATTTAACTGATTCTGGGAACCCAATGTTTAGACATGGTCAAGTGTATATTGATTATATAGCTTCTAATATTAGAGCTATCGATGAAGCAGGATTAGGTCGAGATGTCATGATTGATTTCTTGAACGAAACGAGACAAAAATTATTAAATGGTGAAATTGATTTCTTATATAAAGATTTGGAGTGATAACAAATGAGATTTTGGGAGCTGCGT
Source organism: Pseudoneobacillus sp. (assembly GCA_035631415.1). GTDB lineage: Bacteria > Bacillota > Bacilli > Bacillales > Cytobacillaceae > Pseudoneobacillus. Next base: position 7,854 of record DASQIV010000645.1, read on the forward strand.
GTAGATCCTACTGTTGATGAATTATGGGGGAAAGATGACAAATCCAATCAAGTCATGAGCGATAGAAAAGGTTTAACGGGTACTTCAATGAAGGATACGTGGAAACCTATTGAGTTAGTGACAATTGAACCAGGTGACAAGGGAGACATGATAAGCTACGGCAAAAATACCATCAACCCTATTTTTACAAAGAAGGCAGTGGAGGTTCTTAAAGATCTCATTCAGGACTCAGTAGAAATCTTACCGATTCACCATGACCAATACGATGGCTATCTAATTAATATTGTAAATGTACTAGATTGTTTAAATGAGGAAAACACGAAGATGAGTAAATGGGGTGTCATCGAAAAATACGATTTTATAGAAGAAAAAGTTAAAGATCAACATATATTCTTCGCTTATAAAAAGAAAACGGCGTCACCCACGCTTGTTCCAATCGTTTCAGAAGATTTTAAGCAAAGAGTAGAGGGAAATGAATTGAGAGGTTTTAGGTTTACTAGCATCTGGAACTCTAATCCTGAAACCAAAAAGAAAAATATTTACGATGAAAAGAACCCGTCTGTAAGAATGATTACGAAAGCGGATTTTGAAGCACATATCCAAGAACATGTCGGTCCAATTGGTGAAGTAATAGTAGATCCATCTAACTTATTCACAGAAGTAGATTTATATTGCGTAGGTCCGAATTCTAAAATAAAGGCAAACAGCATCATCACAAAAGGAAATAGCTTCTTTAAGATGAATGCACCTTCGACTGTTGATAGTGCATACGCTGAACTCATGCTTCATCTCCCTACGGAATGGGATTTGGATGGTTGGCCAGCAAATCTTATGAAAAATTTCGGAAAAGATGTGATGAGAAAGGGCTATTGGCTTGGTCAGTGGTTTGTATTCCCTAACCAATCCGAAGAAGATATGAGAAATACGTACGCTGCACTGTTTGGGGTAGAAAAGTTTAATTTTGATTCGAAGATTGAATCTTATAGCCCTGAGACCGATTTCTGCGGAGTCATGATTGCGCCACCTTTTCCAACTATTGCTGATGTGTTTAAAATGCCTTATTTAGATGAGGGAAGAACCTTTGAAGGTGAATGGCCGATATACTTCCATACTTTGATTCCTCTTTATCGAGAAGAAATCAACTACTATTTTAAAGAAGGAAAAGACAGATTTATTGAGAAAATGTTGGAATATGGAATTGAAAAAATGTTCGATCTAAACCGAAATCGTATTTTATAGTGAAATAGAAGCGGTCCAGAGTTAATTCAAGCTCTGGACTGCTTTTTTTATTGTTGGTTAGGCTTGTTCCAAGGGCAAAAATATGGTTATCAACCGTTTTTTTCGATTTAATAAACCGACCACAAATTTATCAACCAAGCATAATAGAAATGAAGTTCCCGCCTAAGTGCAAAAACACCTGGTCATATTAAAGTGAAAAATTATTTCCTGAATCGAATATTTCGGGAGTGAAAATACTTTTCTTTTGTGCTACTATGAGAATATTAAAAAAACTTAAACTTTTTCTTTTGCTGGGAGATGGAACAGCATGCCAACTTGGAAACGTAATTTATGGGTACTTTGGATTGGAGTCTTTTTTACAGCGGCAAGTTTTTCGATGGTGGTTCCTTTTTTACCAATTTTTCTTTTACAAATAGGTGTACACGAACACATTGAGATGTGGTCGGGGCTGATATTTAGTTCTGCCTTTTTTGCAGGTGCGATTGCGACACCGTTTTGGGGGAATCTAGCTGACAAATATGGTAGGAAACCGATGATCGTTCGTGCAGGATTTGCCCTCTTTGTCATCTATACGTTAATGGCTTTTGTCACGAATCCGTATCAAATTTTAGTCCTACGTATCTTGCAGGGACTATTAAGTGGATTCATTCCTGGATCGATTGCATTAATTGGTACAAATACGCCAAATGATAAAGTAGGATATGCCCTTTCACTGATTTCTTCAGCTTCTGCATCAGGAATGATTATTGGGCCTTTGTTAGGTGGAGGTATCGCTGAGTTAGTTGGGAATCGCTGGGCATTTGCTACAGGTGGGATTATTGTTGGTCTGGCAACATTTCTCATTATTTTTTGGGTGAAAGAGGAAAACTTTAAACCAAGTAAAGAAAAGGGCTCTATTAAAAAGGACTTTAAAGTGGCACTTAGTAATCGTCCATTTCTGCTTGTACTTATTCTAACACTTATCATTAGTTGTTCGATTATGATTATTGATCCAATCGTTCCATTATACATTGCGAAATTGGGTGGTTCTTCAGCCTATGCTTCCTTACTTACAGGTTTTGTCATATCTCTCCCAGGTATTGCAAGTGCTCTATTTGCACCTTATTGGGGAAAATGGGCAGACAAAGTTGGCTTCCAGCGTGTGTTATTTATAGGATTGCTTGGCGGGGGACTTGGTACATTAGCTCAAGTTCTATTCGCTCATATATGGGGTTTTTCCATTACCCGTTTTATTTATGGAATTTTCTTCTGTGCTGTATACCCTTCATTAAATGGTCTGGTCGTGAAGTCCACCCCAGATGATTTCCGGGGAAGAGCCTTCAGTTTGAATCAAACAGCGAATCAAATAGGCGGGATGATTGGTCCTATTATTGGTGGATTTCTAGCTGGAATCTTCCCTATCCATAGCGTATTTGTTGTAACAGGACTACTGCTTTTAGTAGCGGTAGGCACTGCTTATTGGAATGCAGGTGAACTTAACAGTACATTTAAGAAGAGAGAAGTAGTTCCGACCATGTGGAGAAAATCTTAATAATATATTAAATTAGCAGTGTAATAGCATACCAATCCACAAACAAAACGCTCAGAGAATTAATGCTCTGAGCTTATTAAACAATTATTTAGTTAAGTAACACTACATAATAAAGATGAGTAACCAATAACGGAAACACAGTTCAATCCAAATTTAACGGACACTCATTCCGCTATTTCCGTTAAATCCCACTACTTACAAAGACTAACGGACACCAGAACCGTTAATGGTCGAAAATCGTTCCAAATATAACCTCTTGAACCCTAATAGCGGAACCTAAGTCCGATAAGACGATGAAATAAGGGGATATTTGTGAAATAGCGGAACCACAGTCCTCAAAATTTTCTCAAACCACCATTAAGGATAAATCAACACTGCCCATTAACCATTCACAAAAACGAAGCCCTTTACATCATGCACTATCCACCCTTTTTTTGAAAAAATTATTGTTTGTAGGTGTTTGAATTGCGATCCTTTTTTGAGGATGCAAGGTAATAAAGAATGCAATACGTAATAAATATAAATAAAGTTGGAAAATACAATTGATTGTTCAGTACATCTAAAAGGACGCCAATTCCAAATACAACTAAGCAAAAGAACCATAAGCCTTCTAATTTTTTTATTAGCCTCATACTGCACCTCCGTTATGGAAATATCCTGTTATCTTTATTAACATTTTTAAAAGAATTCATAACTGAAAATGAGGAATCCACCAAAAGAATCATAAGTTGATAATTTTGAAAAACGTCGATAGTAGTGGGAAAGAATCGGTTGATAAGTGCCATTTCATACGAGCTACAATAAAAAAACAGACACACGTCAAGCAGTAGGTATAGTAGAGGTGAGTTTATGAATAAAGATGCCCTGGTAATCATTATTATCATATTCGTACTAAGTCTATTTGTAAAAATGACACCTATAACACCCTATGACAAATATAGAAATTGGTTTGATAAAGACATTGCTTTTGAAATAAATCACCAATTAAAAAGAATCAATAAAAAAATTGTCAGAAAAGAAGTCAAACCAGAAGATTACGTAGAATTAGCTTTCATATATGAAAAGTTATTCAAAGAGGCAATAAAAAAAGAAACGGAAAATGAAGCGCATCAACACTTAATTCTTTATTTGAAGTACCGTAAAGACTATTACATAAGGTATTCAAAGTACCTTGAGAATAGGGATCAAATGGTCAAGGCACAACTGAACAATGTATATGATGATGGAAACATAGAGTACCAATTGTTTCTGGATGGCATAGAAAAATGGTCTGAAAAACAAAACGAAAAGTTCGAATATCAGTTTATATTGTATTAAGAAAAACCCACAAAAGAAGA
>DASQIV010000646.1:0-2162 GCA_035631415.1 Pseudoneobacillus sp.
AGTAATGCAAAGAATGTAGACCAATCCATATTTGAATAAGTTTCAAATTGTCTACAACCTTGACCAGAAATATTAACATGAATCCCCATATCTTCTCTACCGTTATAAAGGATAGAAATATCGCCAAAACGTATTTGTTCCATATAACCTTTATCACCGTTTGGACATTCACGAAACGAATTAAAATCTAACCCTAGAATGTCAACAACATCGCGTACATCTGTGACATTTTTTAAAGTGAAGGAAACCCAGTCTACGAGCGACCTCAAACCACTTTCTTCTGTATTTAGTGCCCCCGTGTTACTGGCTGGGGGCACATACAAATTAATAACGTTTTTCCCCATATAATTAACTCCTATCAAATATTTTAAAACAATAAAACACGCCCATTATATCCGTTGGGGAACTCCCAACAAAAATTTAATCACGCCAGAAGTCAATCGAGCCAAAAAAGACACATACGGGCGGAAAATCCCTATCGGGAGTTTTCTGTATTATGTTCTATACAAATTTTTATGACGGTGCATAAAACCGTTCCTTAAAATAAACCAAAACCATCAGTAACAAAAAATATAAATAGTAGAATTAAACCAATAGACATAGCCAACAAATCAGCAGTTCTTTCAGCACTTATTATAAAAACCTCCCTTGCTAGCATTTTGCTAGTTAAAAGCTAGTCCAAAGCAGCAATAACTATTTTTCTAAGAATCTCTGAATTTTTTTCAGTTCCTATCATAGCTTTTGCAACTTCTAACTTATCCCAATACTCTTCTGGAAGAGTAAGAGCGATATGTTTTTTAATACCAATACTAGGTCTACCAATATTATTTGTTTTTTTAACTTTTACCATTTAATTACTCCTTTACTAAAGGTTACCTTTAGTATAACAATAAAGGTTACCTTTAGTAAACTATTAAATATAAATTTTAATAGAGTAGAAGGGGGTCCCCTTCACTTCCAGTGGAAGTCGAAGGCTGCCCCCACCTTCGGAATTACTCAGCTACTCTTAATCTATCTTCCTTAAATCCTTCTGCTTTATATTTCTCTATCTTTTTATAAGTATCAAAAGCGTTACGAACTTCTGGAGTATGAACAAAAAAAGTTGTTTTTATATACTTTTTGAATTCTTGTTTTTCATCATCCCAGAATCTAGGTTTCGTTATACGAACGATAGTTAAACAACCAAAAATAGTAATAGGCATATATACATAAGTTGTTTGTTCTCTAATCGGTTTCGCAATACGTGAAAAGACCTGTGCAGTACCTAGAATCATTTTTCTTTGTTTTCTTTGTTGCGATATTTCCGTAATCATTTCTGGAGGAAAATCTTTACTTTGTAAACTAGAGAACCAAGTTTGAATTTCGTCTAAAACTTCAACTTGACCATAAATTCCATTATCATTCTGAACAAGTTCCTTCCAGTGAGTTATTTCTCCATCTTGATTCTTATAATCCATATTTGTTCTAATTTTACTTTTTGGATATTTCGCCTTTAATTCTAGCAATTTATAAATAACAAAAGTCGATTTCCCAGACCCTTGCTCGCCACAAACCATATGCAAGCCATGTTCCAGAAATTCGTCTGGGTCACGATTGAACATATCATCAATAAATGTTTTTGGAAACTGAACCATTAATTTATAAAAAAACCCTGGCATTTTTCTTTTCTCAACATCCGGAACAGGCAAAGACATTTTATAAAAAAACCTGTATTTAAAAAAGTAAAAAATCGTATTCAAAACCATTACAATTAATGTTATCCAAATAGGAGAAAGCACCAATCCAATTAACTTTAAAAAATCAAACCAAGTAAAAATATCCTGTTCCATTATATAAACCTCACTTAAATTTTTATCATTCCATAGGATAAGGATCAGAAGAAAATCACTTCTGAAACTTATCCTATTCCATTAGACTAAAGGCAATGAATCCCAAATTCTTTGAATCAACTTCCAAATAATATGAAAATTAACCACTAAAAACCAAATCCCCATCATAGCAAGAAAATCACCAATCGGAAGAAAATAACCAGACATTTCAAAGATATCTAATAGCCAACTCATAAAACCCTGCGGAAGATTAATATCAATCGTAGGCAACAAATCCAGCAATAGAGAAAATCCACCAATAAAAATATTTAAAATTAATTCAATAATCATTTC
>DASQIV010000647.1:0-2198 GCA_035631415.1 Pseudoneobacillus sp.
TGCTGTCTCTACACCAAGTAAATGTAAAATAGTTGGTCGAATATCAATTTGTCCAGCAGTTTCTGTTATTTCTCCGCCAAGTCCACTATTCGGAATATGAACAAAGAAAGGTACACGTTGAAGCTTCGCTGATTCATAAGGTGTAATTTCTTTCCCTAAATATTGAGCCATTGCTGCATTATGGTTTTCAGAAATACCATAATGATCTCCGTACATAATAATAATAGAATGATCGTATAAACCTGATGCCTTGAGATAATCAAAGAATTGCTTTAACGCTTCATCAGCATAACGAGCAGTTTGGAAATACGTATCAACTGATTTATCACCCGTTGTATTTGGTGCAATCGTCGCATCTTCTTCCGCTATAGGATACGGAAAATGATTCGATACCGTGATAAACTTTGTATAAAATGGTTGAGGCAATGTTTCCAAAAGTGGAATAGATTGCTCATAGAACGGCTTGTCCTTAAGTCCATATTCTAACATAGCTTCAGGGTCCGTTTCATAAAAGTTTGAATCGAAAAACTTGTTATATCCAAATGATTTATAGATTTCATTACGATTCCAAAAGCTTCCTGAGTTTCCATGGAATACAGCAGAGGTATAACCTTGCTGACCTAAAATACCAGGTGCTGCTTGGTATGTGTTTAAACCTTTAGTTGTGAAGGCTGAGCCTTGCGGTAAACCAAATAATGAATTTTCTAACATAAATTCAGCATCAGATGTTTTACCTTGTGCTGTTTGATGGAAGAAATTATCAAAATAAAAAGTATGTTTTTCATTTACTAATGAATTTAAGAATGGAGTTACTTCTTCTCCATGTAACTTGTAATTAATTAGGAAATTTTGCATGGATTCGAGATGTAAATAAATAACATTCATCCCTTTACCGGCACCAAAGTAAGTCGGATCTGGTGTAGCATAATTCGACTTAGTAAAGTTAATAACTTCTGTAATGTCATTGCTATCTGCCATAACTCGTTGCGCAGAAGCTTTTGTACTTTGAACGGCATCATAAATGGTGTAGTTGTACATGCCTAAATATTTAACAATATAATTACGGTCAAATCCTCTCGTTAATAATTGAGGACGATCCGATTCTGCTAAAGATAAGTTTGCACTTGAAATGGCTAATGCGATTAAAAATAGAGCTGCTACTTTTCGTCTAGTCATATTTTTTACTTCAATTTTTACTGAACGGAAAGCAAGTAATAAAATTAAAATAAGATTATCCATGAAAAATAAGAAATCGTATGGTTTTAACAAGGAAGTTACACTTGTACTTACATCACCGAAATTTTGAGTCTGAGTTAAAGTCGGTAAGGTAATAAAATCATTAAAGAATCGGTAATACAAAATATTGGCATATAAAAGAAATGATAGTAAGAAATCAATGACCATCAACCAAATATACTTTTTGCGACCTTTGAAAAGAGTAGCCACGCCTAAGAATAAAATGGATGATCCTAATGGATTAATAAATAAAAGAAATTTTTGTATTGTATTCTCAATTCCTAAGTCAAACTGAGTTAACTGAGCAATGTATGTTTTAATCCAAAGGAGGAATACAGTCAAAAAGAAAAAGCCAATGTATTTTGTTGAAATAATTTGACCCTTTTTAAATAAGTTATTCATTTTTATTGCACCTACCTTATAGCACATTATTATGGCATAAATGGATTTTTATTTAAATAAGAAATTTGAACCAATTAATCTAGCATCTATTTTAACAGCTAATTATGAACAAAATATGAACAAGTACAAACTAATTTTTAAAAAAGGTGTTTCACAAGAACATTACTATACTCCTTTTCTAGGAAATGTCAAGACCTAGAATCCCTAATTACAAAAAAAAAACGATTAACTTCTCATACTCCATAAAAAAAAGGCCGTCTTTGACGATCCTTTTTATAAAGGTCCTCCAGTATCATTTCCATTTTTTATCGTATCTAGATAGGTTTCCGCATAGATTCTTTCGGATTCAGAGACATGCTTAGCATTCTGACTGGGGTTAAAATCCGTGATGCCGTGTTTCTTATGCCACCAATCAACTAATAAACCAATGCCAATCATGACAACGATAAACACTACTAACCACCACATATTTCCCCTCCTTTTTACTTTATTATGGACTTATCCAAATTATTCTTCTATTAATTATACGTTTCACCATCCAAAAAGTTTCATCCTTAAAT
>DASQIV010000648.1:0-4155 GCA_035631415.1 Pseudoneobacillus sp.
TTCAAGATGTTTAATCCAATTATGATCAATAATGTATGTCATCAACTGTTTTAATGAATGTTGTAGCTCTTCATTATCTAAATACGTGTTGAGGACTTCAATATGTTCCTCGACATTTTTACTAACGATTTCTTGAATATCGTTCAGTTCATAATGATCCGTTGGAAAATTGATTTCTTTATCCAAAAGAATGGAATCTAATTCAACCTTAAGCTGTTGAAGCGACCACTTCTCAGGAATTTCCTCCTCAGGGCAATATTTGCTAATGAGGTGCATGGCAGTCGGTTCAATTAACGGAATCACAATGGAAATTCGATCATTTTGCTCCAATATCTTATTACGAAGATGGTAAACAACCGTTCTTTGCTCATTAATGACATCATCGAGCTTTAAATTATACTCACGGAAAGAGAAGTTAGAGCCCTCGACAATTCGTTGAACGCGATCCACAAATTCCTTTGCCTTTTTATTTTGAATAAGTCCCGTTTCATCAGCTGAAAGGCTTGGCATTAATTTTTCTAATTCTTCCTTAGCAAATCGTCGGAACATATCATCCTCTAGGGATATAATAAATTGACTAGAACCGGTGTCTCCCTGGCGCCCTGCCCGACCCTTCAATTGATTATCCACACGTCTGCTTTCATGTCTTTCGGTACCAATAACATGTAAACCTCCTAGTTCAGCGACACCTTCACCTAATTGAATGTCAGTCCCGCGACCAGCCATATTTGTGGCAATCGTGATTTTCCCCTTTTGGCCGGCTTGAGAAATAAGTCGTACTTCCTGTTCAACCGTTTTTGCATTTAACAACTCAAACGAAAGATTTTCTTTTGCTAAGTAATCAGCGACTTTTTCAGATTGAAGAATGGAAGTAGTGCCGACTAACACGGGCTGTCCTTTTAGATGACGTTCCTTTACTTGATTTGTTACGACTCTATATTTTTGATCCTTTGTTTGAAAAATGAGGTCTTGCATGTCATCACGAATAACGGGTTTATTCGTAGGAATTTGAATTACATTCATCCCATATACTTGAAGTAGTTCATTTTCCTCTGTTTTTGCTGTTCCAGTCATCCCACATAGAAGAGGGTACATACGGAAGTAGTTTTGAATCGTAATTGAAGCTTGTGTCTTGTTCTCATCCGTAATTTGTAAGCCTTCCTTTGCTTCAATGGCCTGATGAAGCCCATCGCTCAATGTACGGCCTTCCATAATACGACCAGTAAACATGTCTACAAGCATGATCTCACCGTCTTTAACGATGTAATCAACGTCACGCTGAAACATCACGTGTGCTCTAACTGCTTGAATCATATAGTGATACAGCGTTTGATGCTCTAATTCATATAAATTATCAACACCAAAAGCCTTTTCTACTTTGTCGATTCCTTCTTCCGTTAAACTAGTTGCTTTTGTTTCTTCATCAAATTCGTAATCAACATCCTGTTTAAAGCTTTTTGCGAGTTTCGCCCCAATATAATGAAGCTCTGCGCTGGATGGCATTTTACCAGCTATAATTAAAGGCGTTTTAGCTTCATCAATTAAAACGCTATCTACCTCGTCAATAATGGCAAAGTGGTAAGGACGCTGAACACGTTGTGATACATCCGCTACCATATTGTCACGTAAATAATCGAAGCCAAATTCTGTTCCAATTCCATACGTAATATCAGCTTGATACGCAAGTTTTTTCTCTTCTGGCTGCATCATCGGTACATTTAAACCAATCGTCAGTCCCAGAAACTCATGAATTTTTCCAATCTGATTACAGTCACGAGCCGCAAGATAATCATTGACTGTAATGACGTGCACACCTTTTCCTTCTAATGCACGAAGATAGCTTGGAAGGGAGGCGACAAGTGTTTTTCCCTCACCCGTTGGCATTTCTCCAATATTACCTTCGCTCAAAACCAATCCACCGATTAACTGGACATCATAGTGTCGTAAACCGAGTACACGCTTTGATGCTTCACGAACAACTGCAAAAGCTTCCACTTTAATGTCCTCAACTGTTTGCCCGTTGGCAAGATGATTTTTAAAGTGAACTGTTTTTAGCTGTAGTTCTTCATCGGTTAGTTTTTCTAAATCTGATTCTAAGGCATTTATTTTTTCAACAATTTGTCTATATTTTTTGAGACGACGTTCGTTAGAGTCGCCAAATGTTTTTTTAAGCAATGAAAGCATTCTTTTACGCTCCTTATGCAAATTCGTCTATTAGTATACCATTTATTTTCTTATTATAGTACCGATATGTATAATTACAAATTTTGTTAACGAATTAATGCGAAACTTTTTTCTACATTCATCGTCCAATTATGGGATTATTAAAAAATATACAGCGACGGTCAGAAGGATATACTTTGTGACGAATTAGTTAAGAGAGTATTTCTAAATGTTGAAGTTTTAAAGATTTATAAAATAGTTGTTTTAGAGATTGGGTAGATATGCTATAATCCACTTTGTGTAGTCCTATTATTTGTTAATAAATGTCGAAAAATACATCATTTTAATGTTGGAAATATTTAATGAATGGTTATGCTAATATTCAAGGAGGAGTTACATGATTTACTTGACCATGTTTATTTGTTTTGTTACCTCCATTTTAATCACACCTTTAGTGAAAAAATTTGCCTTTAAAATCGGCGCAACTGATAAACCTAATAAACGGAAAGTTCACGAAAAAATTATGCCACGCTTAGGTGGATTGGCTATATATATCAGCTTTATTGTCGGTATGTTAGTTTTACGACCATTTGATCCGTATAATCTTCATTTAAATACGGCTTTGATTGTTGGTAGCATCATTATCATGATCACCGGGATATTAGATGATATGATCGAGCTTTCAGCAAAATGGAAGCTTGTCGGGCAGATTGTTGCAGCTTTAGTTGTTATTTTTTACGGAGGCGTACACGCTACCTTCGTTAACCTCCCTTTCGGTGGTTTGGTTGAATTTGGGATTTTAAGTATCCCGCTGACTGTTCTCTGGATTGTAGGGGTAACAAATGCCATTAACCTTATTGATGGACTTGATGGATTAGCTGCTGGTGTTTCATCGATTGCCTTACTGACGATTTCAGGTATGGCCATTATCATGGGTGACACTTACGTAGTTGCTGTAGGATCAATCGTTATGGCAAGTACCTTAGGGTTCTTGATCTATAACTTCCACCCAGCAAAGATTTTTATGGGGGATACAGGTGCTTTATTCTTAGGGTATATGATTTCCGTGTTATCACTACTCGGATTTAAAAATGTAACCTTAATTTCCTTTATCATTCCTGTTATTATCCTCGGAGTTCCAATTTCTGATACATTCTTTGCGATCATTCGCCGAATTGTCAACAAGAAGCCGTTATCAGCACCAGATAAGTCACACTTGCATCACTGTTTGTTGAGATTAGGGTATACGCATCGCCAAACCGTGCTAATGATTTATGCGCTGGCTGCTTTCTTTGGGCTTGTAGCTGTTATTTTCTCACAAGCTAAGATTTGGGGTTCATTTGTCGTCATTGCTGTGTTACTCCTAGTCATTGAAGTATTTGCTGAGAAAATTGGGCTAATGGGTAAGGATCATCGTCCACTTCACAAAATTGCGCGAGGCATTAAATACAATGCCGCACGAAATCGATAGAATAAAAAACAAAACCCTTTGGAAAAATAATTCCAAAGGGTTTTGTTGTGTAATGTGCTAAATAAAAAGTCATTCCTCAAAATGGAATGACCCGTAAATGATTATTTAAACACAACACTTTTTCCAGCTCAAACAAAAATGCGGCCAATTCTTCTCTAGTTGTCTCGCCGGCATGATGGAAAGTGTGATTTGAATATCCAACAGTGACTTTTGAGGAAACAAGAGCATTAATATACAATTTTGCCCAGTGGTCGTTAATAAACCCATTCCCTTAGTAAAAATTAAAACCTCTACAAATTTTAATAGCTAAATATACCTATATGGTTAAAAATTTACCATTCCTTAATTTTCGATTGGATAAATTGAATATATTTCTGGTCACGCTGGAGCTCGAAAATGATGAGTGATTTTTCCATAAAGGTTTTAGCTTGAGGAAGATTATTTACTAGCTCATAATTATAACCAATGTGGTAGTGTAACTCTCCAAGCATATACAAGTTGTCCTTTTCAATGCACCAACT
>DASQIV010000649.1:0-2317 GCA_035631415.1 Pseudoneobacillus sp.
AAAAATATTTCAACTTCCATCAAACAACAGGGGGAGGCACTTCATAAGCAAGCATTTTTATAGAATCCGAACCACAAAAAAGTATACAATAATACTGAACTTTCATAATCTTGCGCCAAACAATTTTAAGGAGTGAATTGTCCATGTCTACTACATATACTTCCAGAGCAGAGCTACCAACTCATGAAAAATGGAATTTAGAAGATATTTATGCTGATTTAAATAAATGGGAAGCTGATTTCAAGCAGATAGATCAAATGAAGGATGAGTTAAAGAAATTCGATGGGGAGATTCATGATGGTAAGAGCCTTTATCAATTTCTAAAAAAGCAGGAAGAGTTATCCTATAAACTGAATCATTTATATGCTTATTGTATGCTGATGGTGGATGAAGACACGAGGGAAACCACATCACAAGCATTGTTAGATCGGGCGAAGGCTCTCAATATTAAGGTTGGTGCAGCTACCTCATTTTTCATGCCATTTCTATTAAGTCTAGATGAAGAAACACTAAAAGGGTACTTAGCAGAAGAAAATGGTTTGAAATATTTTGAAGAAGACTTATTAGAATCCTTTCGGTATAAGGCCCATGTGTTAAACAAAGATCAGGAAGAATTATTATCCCAACTAGGAGAAGCCTTATCTGCACCGAGCCATACCTTTGGCATGATTAATAATGCGGATATTAAATTTGGAGAGGTAACAGGTGAGAATGGGGAAAAGGTTGAGCTCACTAGAGGGATGTATTCCAAATTAATCGAGGATGAAGACCGAGATAAACGTCGTGAAGCTTACAAGTCCTATTACAAACCGTATGTCGAGTCAAAAAATACGATTGCTTCCACACTATCAGCAGCTATAAAAAATAATGTGACCATGTCGAAAATCCGAAATTATCCTTCGGCATTAGAGAAGGCATTATTCGGTGATAACGTACCGAAAGAGGTTTATGAAAATCTTATCAAGGCAACGAAAGAAAATATTGCACCGATGCATCGCTATTCACAAATTAGAAAAGAAAAGCTGCAGCTCGATGAACTTCGCCAATATGATTTAAATGTTCCTCTTGTAAAAGGTGTAAAACAAGTTATCCCATATGAGGAAGCCTATGAAACCATGTTAAAGGGACTAGCACCTCTTGGAGAAGAATACATCAGTATATTAAAAGATTTTAAAGAAAAACGATATCTTGATGTACGCGAAACACCAGGAAAGCGTTCAGGTGCTTACAATTTAGGTATTTATGGTGTTCATCCCTATATACTCTTAAATCATCGAGATGATTTAGATAGTTTATTTACTTTGGCTCATGAGTGTGGTCATGGGGTTCATAGCAAGCTAAGCTCCCAACATCAACCGCAAATTACGGCTCGTTATAGTATCTTTGTTGCCGAAGTAGCTTCTACTGTCAATGAAGTGTTATTGATAAACTATTTGCTAAACAATGAAAAAAATCAAGAAGTTCGCAAGCATTTGATTAACCATTTCATTGATCAATTTAAAGGCACTTTCTTTACTCAAGTCATGTTTGCAGAGTTTGAAAAGAAAACACATGAACTGGCAGAACAGGGAGTTCCTCTAAATGTAGAAGTCTTCAATCAAACGTATGAAACTCTGTTTAGAGAATACAATGGGGATACTATCGTCTTTGATGATGAAGTAAAGTTTGGTTGGTCTAGAATTCCACATTTCTATCGACCTTTCTATGTTTACAAGTACGCAACTGGTTTTGCTTCTGCAATCCATTTGGCAACAAAGATTTTAGAAGGTGACAAACAAACCTTGGATTCTTATTTAGAATTTTTAAAGAGCGGAAGTTCGGACTATCCACTCGAATTGCTGAAAAAAACAGGAGTAGATTTGACATCGCCAACACCAATTGAGAATGCCTTAAATCGTTTTAATGAATTGGTCGAGGAGTTCTCAAGTTTATAGAAGTGTAAAACTAATTGCAAAAACGGCACACTATGAACCATGCCCATAGTGTGCCGTTTTTATAAGGAAAATTTCTTAAGATGTTTTTTTACTAATTCATAATAAAGAGCTGTTGTAGTTTGGACGATTAAGAACACTACAAATGAATAATAAATCTTATATCCATGTTGATAATGAGTGACACCCATATAGGAAGAAACCTTCTCCATCGCTAAACCAACTATACACCAACCAAGAATATAAAATATGAACCTTTTTTTATTGATTTTAAAGCGTAAATAAAAGTAAATAAAAAAATAGCTAAAGGGAGCAAATAAAAAATACGATAATAAATCGGTTAATTCATATTGATTAGAATCATTCACCTTATAAAAATCGAGCAG
>DASQIV010000650.1:0-13449 GCA_035631415.1 Pseudoneobacillus sp.
TCTACATCACGCTCTTGAATCACATAATCTCCATCTGTTGCTGAACTTCCACGAGAAGAGAAATCAGCTACACGGTAAGTACCATTTTCCTGAACATTTTCTAATGCTGCTACTGCTACAGCATTAACTAAAGCACCAGGGTAACCAATTGTGTTTTCTGAAGGGCCATCATTCCCTGCAGCAGCAACTACCAATACACCTTTGCCGTATGCATAATTTACTGCATCTTCAATTAGAGTACTCTTTGTTGAGGATCCAAGTGACATTGAAATGACGACATGAGAACCAGTTCTAACTGCTTCATCTGCAACCATTTTAATTCCATTTGCAATATCATCTGAATAACCAGATCCCCTATCATTTAAAACCTTATATGACCATAGTTTTGCTTCTGGAGCTACTCCGTAAATTCCTAAACCATTAGAACCTCCGTTTGCTAAAATAGTTCCTGATACATGAGTACCATGACCATTTTTATCTGTACAGCTTCCATCCACAAGTGATGTTTTCATTTGGCTGAAGTCTTTACATTGTTGGGTAGCTCCTACCAAATCGACATGATCCTTATTAACACCAGTATCTAAAACAGCTACCACAATCCCATTACCACCGGATGTTTTTTGAATAGCTGGGTCATTATAAATAGCTTGAATTCCCCACGGAGTTTGATCGCTTGGCCCCACAGCTGTTGCTCCAACTTGAGGAGCAGCTTCTTTTTGATAATTAAGTGTTACTGGCTCAATTTCTTGTACTTTTAAATGAGTATTTTTTAAAAGTGCTAAATATTGTTGCCCATTAACCGTTGTTGTAAAGCCATTTTCATTAAAATCCCAGCGTACTCCATAATTCATTTTTGCTTTCGAAGTTTCTGCATTTGGCCCTTGGATCCAAACCCTATAGTCTTCCTTACTATCTGGGGCTTTCCCAAAAGCTCCTGTCGCAAACATTGACATTCCCATTGCTAAACTGAGTACAACTGAACCAATCGCTTTTCTCTTTTTCATCTTACAGCTCCTCTCAATCTTATAAACTAGCGGCCTTACAAACCGCACGTTTAGTATATTCTAAATTTTCTGTCTAAAGCAATGCTAATTCCGATAATACAGGTTGGGAAAATTTTTAGATAAAAAAAACCTTTACCACTATTAGGTAAAGGTTATAATAAATTTATTATTTTTTAATAGGCAGAGATTCTAAATAAGCAACAGCTTCATCAAATGTATCTATTGGAATGATTTTCATTTTTGTATGAATATCCTCAGCGGTCTTAACTGCAGCATTATAGTTTGAATCTTTTATACCTTTTTCATTTGGAGCAAAGAAAATTTCGGCACCCACTTTATCAGCCGCTACAATTTTTTGCTCGATTCCTCCAATTGGCCCAACTATTCCATTTTCATCTATGGTTCCAGTTCCAGCAATGGCATAACCTTTGGTTAAATCCTCTTTTGTTAGTTGATTATAGATTTCTAAAGAGAACATTAGTCCTGCTGATGGACCGCCAATTTCTTCGGTATTAACCTTTACATCTGGATTAACCATTATCTCTTTATCGTCAACAAGATCAATTCCAATTCCTTTATTTGTTGGTTGATCTGGAAATGGCGCTACTGTCAAATTTATTTCCTTAGTTTGTTCATTTCTTTCAATAGTAAGCTTGATCTTTTCGCCCTCTTTTTTCTTACTGACATAATCAATAAACAAATCAGAGGAACTGAAGCTATTATTATCAGCTTTAAATATCCGGTCTCCTGGAAGTAGTTTTCCATCCGCAGGCATTCCTGGATATATATTTAAAACATATACACCCTTATACTCATAATTAACTGGAAGTCCATGTTTTTTATATGCAACCTCAATCGCATTAAGTTTTGAACTTTCCATTAGATGCAACTGACGAGTGTTATATTCTTCATCAGATTCATCTTCTCGCTTAATTAAATCGACAGGATAAATTTCTTGATATTTACTTGCCTTTGCTAATAAATACGAATAAATATTTGCTTTACCCATTCGAACTGTTGTTAACATAAAGCTTCCTTTTTCTTTATATCCATGTTCCACTTCAATGATAGGTTCAAGTTCTTTTGCCATACCAGGTTTTGAAACATAATATGGCAACGTAAAAAATGAACTTGCCATAAAAACAATAGCTGCAAAAAGTAAAGAACCTATTTTATATTTCTTTCTCATTATCGTTAAAAGACCCCTTCCAGTTCTCCATTAAAGTACGTATAAAAGGTAATTGATTTCGAGCTTCAGTTTCTCCCATTAAGATGATATCTTCAATATTTGTAAAAGATTTTGAACTATACATTTGAACCTGTGGCCGAATCATCACATCAGACGCAATTTCACGATAAGTAACCAATTCCTTTTGCATAATATCAATACTCTGCATGATGACATCATAAATAGAAGATATTTCTGCATCTCTCTTCACTTGGGAAACATCTACTGCAATGACAATATCTGCTCCCATTTCTTTCACGACCGATACAGGAACACGATCCGCTACCCCACCGTCAACAAGAATTCGATTATTCCATTTCTCAGGTACAAAAATACCTGGTATGGCGATACTTGCCCTTACGGCATCAGCAACTGGTCCAGTTTTAAATATCACTTTTTCACCCGACATCAGATCCGTCGCAACAATAGCTACGGGAATATCTAATTGTTCGATGTTCTTGTTATGTGTAAAAACTCGAACAAGTTCTTTTACCCTTTTTCCAGCTATAAATCCCATTTTGGGAACAGTAAAGTCCAAGTAATATTTTCGTTTAAATGCGGTTGACAGGCGATAAAACTGATTTAAATCAATCCCAGCAGCGTAAAAGGAGGCAACAAGCGCACCCATACTACTTCCAGCAATCATATCAATTGGAATTCCTTCATCCTTTAATACCTTTATGACCCCTAGGTGAGCAAATCCTCGAGCTCCACCGGAACCAAGCGCCAAGCCTATTTTTGGACGTTGCAGGGAAATTCCCCCCTCTTTCGAAACTGCATTGTTTTTGTTTAAAAATTGGTAGGTTAATCAATTTCAAAATACTTATTTATCTCCATTAGGGTACGACATATAGTTGGATTAAACGTTTCCAACTATATGTTGTTGTGATAAGGCTAGTTTAAGTATTTATGAAATTGACTCAGGCAAAAGCTTATTCCTAGAACAATCTTATGGTCTAATTTTCATTTCTATGAGTATATTGTGATATGTAGGGACAAGGCATTATGAATTTAATTCCCTTTTTAAATTGGAATATAAATCTTATAATACATCCTATTCTACCATTCTTGAAGTACATTGCATAATTTGGTGTTGGATAGAGGAGGTCTTAGTTTTGTGGCGTTCTAGGTTTAAAACAGTTTTTTTAGCCCTTGGTGTTACCATAATGGCAGCTTCACTTATTGTCTATCCAGAGGAATCCTTTGAAGCCTCTATTAGAGGATTAGATATGTGGTGGGAGATCGTCTTTCCATCTCTCTTACCTTTTTTTATTATCTCAGAAATGTTAATTGGATTTGGAATCGTTCGTTTTATTGGAGTACTTCTGGAACCTTTGATGAGACCATTATTCAAAGTACCAGGTGTGGGTGGGTTTGTCTGGGCAATGGGAATGGCATCAGGGTTTCCGGCAGGAGCTAAACTGACCGCCCGTTTAAGACAGGAAAAACAAATTAGTAGAATTGAAGCAGAAAGACTTGTTTCCTTTACAAATTCCTCTAATCCTTTATTCATCTTTGGTGCAGTATCTGTTGGTTTTTTTAAAAATCCTCAACTAGGGATTATTTTGGCTTTATCCCATTATCTTGGAAATATTTGTGTAGGATTAGTAATGCGCTTTTATGGTCGCAAAGATAGTGAGGAAATTGAGAAGAAAAAAATAAAATCTAAATTTCCAATTAGAACTGCACTAATCGCCTTGCATCGTACTCGGGTACAAGATAATCGACCAATTGGGAAACTAATTGGGGATGCAGTAACTTCATCTATTCAGACATTATTAATGATTGGTGGCTTCATTATATTATTTTCGGTTATTAATAAAATATTATTTCACCTTCATATTACAGCATTCCTAGCAAAAATAATTGAATATATCTTAAAAACATTGTCTATTTCAGGTTCTCTTAGTGTTCCACTAATTTCAGGTTTATTTGAAATCACCCAAGGAAGTCAAATGACTAGTCAAGTTCAAGACGCTTCACTTTTGCAGTTAACTATTATCACAAGCTTTATCCTTGCTTTTAGTGGTTTTAGCGTTCAGGCCCAGGTAGCAAGTATACTTGCACAAACAGATATTCGCTTTCAACCTTTTTTTCTAGCTAGAATATTACATGGAATATTTTCTAGTTTACTTACCGTAGTTTTATGGAAAACAGTTTATGAACGATTTTATAATATAGAACAACCTTCACACGCCATTCCAGTTTCGATCTTCGTAGAAGACTCTTTTTTACAAAATATCTTTACATACATGACTCATTTTGGTCCATTAATGACAATTGGTGCATTATGTATATATACCATTATTTTAACGAGAAGAATATTCATTAGCCAAAATTAATAAACCAGTTTCCTCTTTAAATTTGGGAGGAAACTGGTTTTTTTAGGACTTAAACTTTTCTTTTAATGCTTTTTGAACAGGATGAGGCACTAAATCAGCAATATTGCCATTATATTTGGCTACCTCTTTTACAATGCTAGAACTAAGAAAAGAATATTGGTTATTAGTCATAACAAAAAAAGTTTCTATTTCCTCATTTAAAACTCGATTCATAGAGGTTATTTGCATTTCGTATTCAAAATCGGATACTGCCCTTAATCCTCGTAAAATGGCATTAGCATTAACACTCGTTGCATAGTCGACAAGTAGTCCAGAAAAGGTATCAACTTTTACATTGGGTAATTCTTTTGTCACTTCCAAAATAAGGTCAATTCTTTCTTGAACATTAAATAGTGGATTTTTAGATGAATTATTTAATACAACCACATACACTTCATCAAAAACCTTTGCTCCACGCTTGATAATATCCAAATGCCCTAAGGTAATTGGATCAAAACTTCCAGGACATACTGCAATACTAGCCATTTTCTCCCTCCAGAATGAAATCATCATTTAGTTGATAAATCGTGATTCCAATAATTCCATATTTCTCTCGTTTCATATTTTTAAGTGACCCAACTTCATCAGGTAACTGAATATCAGAACTGTGCTCACATACAATGACCCCATTACTTTTTAACATTTTTTCTTTTTCAATAAATTCTAATAGCTTTACTAACTGTTGCATTTTATATGGTGGGTCTAAAAAAATAAAATCAAATTGTAATTCTCTCTTTAAGATTGCTTTTAATGCACGTTCAGCATCATTTCGATATACTTCTACTTTATCGTTAAGATCACATGCGGCTATATTTTCTTTTATGATTTGGAAAGCTTTAGGGTCACGATCAACAAAAATTACCTTTTCAAGCCCCCTGCTTAAGGCCTCAATACCCAATCCACCACTACCTGCGAATAAATCTAATCCGATTCCTTCTTCAAAATATGGGCCAATCATATTGAATATGGCTTCCTTTACTTTATCGGTAGTCGGTCTGGTTGAACTACCGGGAACTGCTTTAATACTTCTACCTTTACATGTACCTGAGACCACTCTCATTCCAATCACCACTATCATTCTGACATTTTCATTTTCATCAAATATCCTACCATATCTATGGAATCAATCCAAACTAAAAAAGATTTATAATGGCTAATTTAGAAAAATAATGAAAAAAGTGTATAAGCAATTATTTTGTGGAAATAATGATATTAACAGCATCTAATCGAGGATGTTGTTGCCAACCGCGGAGAAGACTTACGTTTCCCCATAAGTTCTTCCTCCGGTTTCTCCTCTCCCTTTGCCTTCTATCCTTTTTAAGGATATAGAAGGACCCTGCAATCATTTGATTGCAGGGTTTTTTCTTATTTACGATCTTCAATAATCGTTAGCTTTGCTCCATCCTCTTTAATAGAGATCTTAAATAAGGTTTGAAGCCAGTTTTGGTCCATATAATAATGATGATTTACTTCAACTATTGGACTTTCTAATAATCCATAATCATGTCCATTAAAAAGAAATAGATTGTGATTAAGGTCAAATTGATAATAAAATGATTTTTTATTAAGATTCAATTTATCATCTACTTGACTTATCTTATAGCCAATAATACTTAGCATGGTTTCTATTGGATATAATCGCTTTGAATCCATGTAAATTAACTCTGCTTTTTTCTCTTTTTCTTCCTTAAAGTTAACTAATTTAGTTTCCATAAAATATAGTGGCACATTGGAATTAGCTTCAATATTTTTTTGAAAGAAACTTGTTTTTAATCCTTTTACTTCACCAAGAATCTGATCTAGTTCTTTTACGCCTAATGTCGAAGGACTACCTGCTACTTTTTGATAAAATTCCTGTAATTCGCTCGATGATAATTCCCTATTAAGTTCATTCAAAATTTCGTTCGTTTTTTTAATCGGTGATTTGTTATTAAATGAAAATGAAGTAAATAGGCTCACTAACCAGTCTGTTTCATTTTCTAGCTTATATTTAAAAAATTGAGTTACTAAAGAATGATCAATATCGGTTATAGGTTGAGTATTTTTAACAATTAACATATCTTTATTTTCATAGGTTAGAAAATCAGACGATACGATGACTGTAAAGTTTTTCTTTTTTAATTGGCTATATTTAGAGAGATTTAACTTTTTATTTTCTTGACCATTAGAATAATATCCATAGAATATTTCCTGATAATGAAAAATAAATGGTTTTTTTTGAAAGTAAAGTGTTTCAAAATCACCGTCACCTTCAAATGAGAAAAAGTCAATTAAATCTAGTTCTTTGTAAGCTTTAAAAGGAAGACCTGCTATCCAAGTTCCTTTTCGATGGTATGATTCAGCAATGGCAATTGATGAATGTTGAATAGATACTCCATAAAGTTTCATTTTCCAGTTTGATAATATCGTAAATAGGTCATCTCTGTTTATTGGAATAGAATAGACTATTTTTATTACTCCATCTTCAGGTTGAAAAGTGGTAGGGTTTTGATCATTTGACTTACAACTTTCACCCGATTTAGTTTCGCACGTCCAATCAGATATTAGATTTGGAACCATTATTTTATATTCCTTTTTTGGATTAAGACCAGAAAAAGTTTGGTTAATATTGATATTATTTGAACTTGATACAATTTGTATTTTTTGATTAGCTGAAGAAACTGCAGATTTTGAACTTTCACTTGAATAGGCATGCCATTGCCATTTGAGTAAAAGACTTAACGTAAGGGTTGAACAAAAAACTAAAAGTATAAAAACCTTTTTCATTATTTTTCCCCTTTTGGTTGTAAGATGACTTCTACTCTTTTTTTCGTCATTTTTTATCATTAGTTTAGAAACAAGTCTCCTTCCGATTAAAAGATCATGATTTACTAAACCAGTTAAAATGGTAAACTATTACCGTTAACAAATTATTGGAGGACAAATAAAATGATACAAAGGTTTATAGAATTAGGAGAAGGTTATTCGGATATATACGAATTAATAGAACTGACAAAAAGGAATCAGGATCGACTATCACATATGATGGCTCTACACTCTGAAGTAAAAGGAAGAAAAGTTACTTCGCTAGTAGTTGTCATGCAGCCTACTAAGGTAGGAGACTTTCAAGCACTTTATATTTGTAGGGAAGGTATACCTAACCCTCATCATACCCCAAATAAGCGATTTGACTTATTTCAAGAAGTGGCAAATGATCTTCATAAGGTAATAATCGAGATTACAGTCAAATCTTCCAATGAATTCGGAGAATTAGCACTTTATTATCAATACTTAATTGCCATTTTAAGATTAAATCACTATATTCCGGCACTTAGATAAGGAACAACTTGTAAAGCCCATTGGTAGCAAATCTAATGGGCTTTTTACATAAAAAAAAACGGTGAGGCATCCCCCACCTATATTCCCATCTTATAATCGTACTCCTTTGCTTTGTCCGGTGAAGAATTTTCATATTCCATTTTTAAAAATGGTTTATAGGAAGGTTCTACTTTCTTCACAAAGGAATACGCTTGAAGTTTTTCAATGTTTTGCTCTACATCTACTTGGTCACAATATATGACAACATATTTTAATCTTTTTGATACAAAGTGCACATTTCCGAATCTTCTTAACATTTTGGCTTGTTTAAGAGAATGAAGCCAAACGATTATTCCTTGGCGTTGACCAAACATCGTACATACTCCTTCAAAACTCGTTATTTTAATAAGTCTAGCATATCAAAATAGGATTTATCAATACAATAAAAAAAGTCTTACCAATATTTTGGCAAGACTATTTTGAATTGCAACCCATTTATGAACAACCACAGCTTCCTCCAGAACCACATCCACCTGTACTACAGCTGGATGAACTATCAAAGAATGGGTTTCCTGTAGGTACTTTAACATGAATAGAAACAGATTTACCAACAATCATACTTACTTCGTCTAACAAATGTTGAAGGTCATTCTCTGCTATTTTAAAGTTTGCTACCAGTTCATCTAG
The DNA here is from genome assembly GCA_035631415.1 of Pseudoneobacillus sp. Lineage (GTDB taxonomy): Bacteria > Bacillota > Bacilli > Bacillales > Cytobacillaceae > Pseudoneobacillus. The sequence continues at coordinate 8,598 of DASQIV010000650.1, forward strand.
GTCCATTTCTCTTTTTACATCCCGAATCTTCCCCATTACTATCTTATAATCTGGATGATATTTTCCGAAGCGCTGTACCTCTTCATACCTATCTTTCAAGTGAATAAAGGTATTTATTTTACGTTGTGATTCTTGATTGGATTGCAATTTATATAAGCAAATCTGATATTGTTCAACAACATCAGATTGTAAGATCATATCTGCTAGCTCTTCTGCTTGGTCGAGCAGTAGAATTCGTTCAGTTGTAGCAAGCATGCCTTCGCCACCTCCACTTCTTATATTAACATGATGAACGAAAAGCGCAAGTGGATAGAACTTCATGCTGCTTATATTACTCCAGATTATGATTCTAGAGGATAGTAATAATAAGCTCTTTTTTTAGTGCAGTCTTTTGACCATTTTGATTTATAAATTGCAAGGTGATCCGATGATTCCCTTTTGGTAAATCTCTTAGAATAAATGCTGCTGATGAAAATTCCTGCTTCTTTTTTCCATCAATATAGACAACCATTTTTCCAGTTTGTACTTTATGATCTTCAGATTTTCGAAATGAAAAGTTTCTTATCATACATTCAACGTATACATTATTCCCCTTTATATAATGCTTAACAACAAATGGATCATTTTCGGTTAATGCCCATCCTGATGCTACAACAACTTTACCGTTCGGTATCTCCTTGATCTTTGATTCAGGTTCTGGGAGATCCTTCTGACAGGCAAATAAAGATAAGAGCATGAGGAAGACACAAAAACGGATTATCTTCATCAATATTCATCACTCCTTTTGCCTGTATTGTTTACTAATCGTTCTTATTTTACTCTAATAGAAATATTAAAAGGCTTTCTCCAATAATGAAAGAAAGCAGCCTATTTATTCTGTCTGGTTCATAGCCTGAAACATATGCATCATCATAGATGCCATTTGTACACTATTTGAAAATTTTTCTACATGATCAGGAATTGTCTTCCTAAAGTAATGTAGAGATGCTACTTCAAGAGCTTGTAAATCATGTGGATTTCTCGCCAATTTACGGTACCAATGAGGCTGCTGTCTTAGAAATTCCTTTAAATCTTTCTTTTCTTGAAGATAATCAATAATTTCCGTTCTCATCTACTATGCCCCCCTCATTAATCTTTTCGAAAAGAAAAAGGATGGGATGGTTGTCCTGTTTGGTTCCGGTTACTAGGTTGAGATGGACTTTGAAATTGAGACAACAAGCCCTGTACAGCTCCAATCGCTTGACTCACATGGTTAATATGATGCTGCATTTGATTTATATCCATCGATTTCAAATATCCGAAGATTTGACCCATCCAGTCTGACTTTTTATCTTCAGTATTTTCTTTTTGATTATTATTTGTTTCATTTTTTCTTTCCTGATTATTAAAGTTTTCCCATCTTGGATCATCTTCACCAAGTAAATACCAATCCTCGTATAACTCTTGCCATGTTACATTCCCACTTCTTACCTCTTTAATGATTTTAGGATTCTGCTTTACAAATTCCTTAAACTTAACCACATTCGGATGTAGTTTTTTTGAAGTCATTTTTTCCACCTCAAATCATTTAGGTTTTGCGCCTACCATAGGATATGATTTTCAAGTTGGAATGGTGAAGGTTGTTTTTGGATAAAGCAATAAACTTAGAAAAGTGAGTCTTGATGACGGTTGATTAGGTTTTTATTTAATTTTCCGATTCGAAAATGATATGATAAAAAAGGAGTAATTAGAAAGAGGGAAATAATGCAAGAGAAAATTAGACAACTGTTAGAAGATTTTATGTCACAAGGCACTCAAGAAGAATTAGAGAATTTACAACATATTTTAAATGGATTACAAAAAAAACAAGCAGAAAAAAAGAGTTCCTATATTAATGGCCTATTTCACATGGACCCCATCATCTCTGATAAAGGTTGTGAAATCAGTATGCCGCTTTACTCATACTTAAATAATTCATTTCATATTGTTCATGGTGGAGTAACAGCTACTTTGCTTGATACAGCTATGGGAACACTAGCAAATAAACTTCTACCATCAGGTTACCACGCAGTAACAAGTCAGCTTAACGTTCACTATATTGCCCCTGGTAAAGGGGAATTCCTAACATGTAAAGCCGAATTAAATCACAAAGGTTCCAACGTTTTATTGATATCTGGTGAAGTACTGCGTTCAGATGGTAAGAAAATTGCCTATGCAACCGGAACATTCTTCATCATAAAGCCGTTTGAATAGAGGTGCAATCATGGTAGCAGCTATTCTAATTCCGATTATTATCTTATATTTTTATTTGGTATCAAAAAAGGATTTAAAAGAAAATGAACAAAAATGGAAGAGTTTGACTCAACTTCATGAAGAAGCGATAATGACAGGTGAAATTGTACAGCTATCAGTCACGAAAAAAAGATTTTATTATCACCGTTATATACAAGTAGTTGATATCCATTTAAAAACGGATACAAAAACAATTAATGTAAAAAGAATTACTCCTTATACCAAAAATTCTCGGCCAGTTCTACTTAAGAAAAGTGATAAGGTTCGTTTATACGGAAATTGGCAAGAAAATGAATTTCGATTTCTTCGCTATGAACATATAAATTAAAAGGAGCTAAACAATTAGCTCCTTTACTCTTCCCATCTTTGAATGAAGTTTTGTGTATAGTATTTGTGGTACACACCAACACCAAGATGTGTGTATTCTTGGTGTAATAGCGTTTCACGGTGGCCTTTACTATTCAACCAACCTTCCACCACAGCAGGTGCATCAATATAATTGGCTGCTATGTTCTCTCCTGCGAGCTGATAAAAAACATTGGCTGCTTTTAAGCGATCTGATAATTCACCATATTTTTCAGAGGTATGCGAGAAAGTAGAAGTTTCGAACATATCTTTACTATGATCAAGAGCAACTTTGGAAGTCTCTTCATCCCATTGAACAGGTTCTAGCTTATGTCTTATCCGTAAGATATTAGACAAATCAAAAATTTGCCGTTCTGTGGCTTTCTCAATGTCATTCCATTCATCGTCTTCAATTGGTTTAGGAGCTAATAGTTCTCCTCGATATACTAATTCATACGGACGTTGTTTAACTAACGTTGGAGAATCTATAAAACGAACACTAGACAATTTTCCAGTAAATTTATCAAAATATAATTCCGCAAAAATATCACCTAATTGAATTAAAGGTCTCATATTAACATCAGTATCATTTAATTCAAATCGATAAGAACTATTGTCAAGTTCAATATTAATATTTGTTTCTATAAAGACAGTTGAAAAAATTTCCTCGATTGGTTGACCAATTTTAAATGGAGCTACATTAACATCTTTCCCAATCACATAAATGGTTACTACCTTATTATTTTCTACCCCTACCTGTAGATACTGATTATATTCAGCATTATAAATATACCATTTGTATCCATAGTAGGATGGGTCTATTCTTTCTGGCTTACCCAACATCTCTTCCATTGATTTCATATCTTTTCCTAATAAAACGGATATGCCTTTTAATGGTCTGTCCTGTGAAGAGTAATTTGTATCATTATTTTTATTTGTTTGAAGTGTACGCCCCACTTCAGATGTTGGATTTTCATTTTGGATTAAAGCTTCATCATTTCCTTCTTGATTAAAGCTTACATAAAAACCAATCGTTAAAAATACAGCTACTAAAATTAATATTCGAATAAGTCCGCGCAGAGGTTTGCCTCCTCTCTTGTCCTATCTTTTTTCATTATATGATAGATATAAAATATTATATCATTATTAAACATATTGTTAGTCAACAATTAGATTATATAAGAAAAAATTTAAAAGACGCCTATAAGGCGTCTCATTTAATGTTGTATACCATTGTAGCCAGGCTCAGAAATTTCTGTTAAAGCCTTTTTAGCTTGATCATCTGTAAGGTCTCGAACAGCGAAGTCTCCAAGTGCAACAATTCCAACTAGCTTTTCACCTTCAACTACTGGTAATCGACGGACTTGATGCTTAGCCATTAGTTGTGCAGCCTCTCTCGTGGATGTATCAGGAGTAACAGTAATTAACTCCTCACTCATAATATCTTCAACCTTAGTAGAACCAGGATGTTTTTCTGCTACGCCACGCACTACGATGTCACGGTCTGTAATCATTCCCACAAGGTTTTCTCCATCTACAATTGGAATTGCTCCAACATTCCATTCTTTCATTTTAGTTGCAACTTCAAAGACATTATCTAATAAGGTACAACACTCTACATCATCTGTCATGATTTCTCGGATGGTTTCCATCGATATTCCTCCTAATAATAGTCGTTCTTAAAAGTATCCTTCTTAACAGTAAAATAGGATACCCTTCAAATGAACATATTATCCGAAAATGATTTTTGTATTTAGATTTAAAAATGAATATCAATAGACATTGCAACTTAAACATTTTTCTACTATTATTAAGTTTGAGATATAAAAGGGAACGCTTGATAAGCGTGTATGATGGAGGGACTTATATATGAGATTTGAGAACACTGGATTCGAAAACATCAAGGCTGATTTAAATCGCATTGATGAGGTAATGAGTGATTTCGGTCTTGTTCGTGAAGGACAATGGGACTATGAACGCGTTACATACGATCGTAAGTTTGAACTTAAAGAAGGCGTTTTCTACCTACGTGTACTAGGACATGCAGTAGAAGGCGATGTTGGCACCCATAAAGCGATTATTCAATTGATGAAACCATTATTGGGTAAACATTATTATCCACATGGAGTAGAATATGGTGAAGGTGAAAACTTCCCTAAGGCTCTTGTTTCTCAAAGTGAAAAAATTCTATCTGATGTAAAATCTCAATTAGAAAAATTTGCACTCTAATAATTTT
>DASQIV010000651.1:0-8745 GCA_035631415.1 Pseudoneobacillus sp.
ATCGTGCTCAACAAGCCCTTCTTGCACAACGTGGTGAAAAATCACGTGTTACATTAGAAACCTTGTTTGAACAAATGAAACAAGGTGAAATGAAGGACCTAAACCTTATCGTTAAAGCGGATGTTCAGGGCTCTGCGGAAGCGCTTAGTGCATCACTACAAAAAATTGATGTAGAAGGCGTAAACATTAGGATTATCCACTCTGCAGCTGGGGCAATTACGGAATCGGATGTTACATTAGCGGCTGCATCGAATGCTATTGTCATTGGATTTAATGTCAGACCTGATGTAAATGCGAAACGTGCTGCTGAAGCAGAGAAGGTTGATATTCGTTTACACCGAATCATTTATAAAGTAATGGAAGAAATCGAAGCAGCTATGAAGGGTATGCTTGACCCTGAATTTGCAGAAAAAATTATTGGTCAAGCTGAAGTACGTCAAACCTTTAAAGTTTCAAAAGTGGGTACAATTGCTGGTTCATATGTAACGGATGGTAAAATTACTCGCAATAGTGGAATACGCTTAATTCGAGACGGTGTAGTTATTTTTGAAGGTGTCATTGACGATCTTAAGCGTTTTAAAGATGATGCAAAAGAAGTTAGTCAAGGTTATGAATGTGGTATTACTATTAAAAACTTTAACGATGTTAAAGAAGGCGATATCATAGAAGCATATATTATGGAAGAAGTAGAGCGTAAATGATAATCGGCTTAGCCGAATGTGAGTGTTTCATTTACGATGCCCATTCTTTAAAAGAAAAACGTGCGGTCTTGCAGCGTATCATCACGCGCATTAAGCAGAAATATAATGTTTCGGTCGCAGAAGTTGATTATCAGGATTTATGGCAGCGTACAAAAATTGCGATTGTAACCGTTGCATCGGTAAAAGTTTCAGCAGAATTCGAGTTGCAGAATGCCCTCAAACTTATTGATTCTTTTCCCGAGATAGAACGTACTATCACCGATTTAGAATGGCTTTAATTATGAGGTGAATTATATGAGTCATAGAGCAAATAGAGTTGGAGAACAAATGAAAAAGGAACTAAGCGATATTATCGGTCGTAAAATAAAAGACCCACGTATTGGCTTTGTAACCGTAACTGATGTCCAGGTTTCAGGAGATCTTCAACAAGCAAAAGTTTATATCTCTGTATTAGGAGATGAGGAGCAACGAGAAAATACTTTAAAGGGATTAGCAAAAGCGAAGGGTTTTATTCGTACAGAAGTAGGGCAACGAATCAGACTTCGCAAAACCCCAGAAATTATTTTCGAATGGGATGAATCGATTAATTATGGAAATCGAATTAATAGTATACTTCATCAGCTCCAAGAGGACAACAGAGATAATGATAAACACGAAGAAGAATAGCAAAGCTTAAAGCATGCAAGATTAGAATAAATTTTTTAGGACTGAACTCATGGAATATTATTTATTCCCTCCTGAGTCAGTCCTTCTTTGTATAACATAATGATGGATATGATTTTTTTAAAAAAGTTATTAGGGGGTAATTGACATGGAAGGTATCCTTCCGCTTTTCAAACCAGCAGGGCTAACGTCACACGATTGTGTATTTAAAATTAGAAAGATATTAAAAACAAAAAAGGTAGGACACACGGGAACGCTTGACCCTGATGTAACAGGTGTATTACCCATATGTATCGGAAGAGCTACAAAGATTGCGGAATACATAACAGATGCAGGAAAAGCTTACGAAGGGGAGGTGACTTTAGGATTTTCTACAACGACTGAAGATGCATCAGGGGAAATCGTTGATCAAAGAAAGATTGAATCGTCGATATTACGTAGTAAGATTCTAGAAGTGCTAAAGTCATTGCAAGGTGAAATAGTACAAACCCCACCGATGTATTCTGCGGTTAAAGTAAATGGTAAAAAACTTTATGAATATGCAAGGCAAGGGATTGAAATAGAAAGACCTACTCGGAAGGTCAACATTTATTCAATTGAATTGTTAGACGATAGAGATACGTTTAGTGGTGATACTATTTCCTTTAGCTTTCGTGTTACTTGCAGTAAGGGTACTTATATTCGAACGCTTGCTGTAATGATTGGTGAAATGCTTAATATTCCTGCGCACATGTCAAAGTTAAAAAGAATTCAATCCGCTTCCTTTTTACTTCAAGACTGTTTTACATTTGAAGAGGTAGAACAGTTTATGCTAAAAGGTGAAATGGATAAAATTTTATATCCATTAGAATCTGGAATTTCTCATTTGCCGAAATATCAAATAAGTGATACAGTAGCAGAGAAAGTAAAGAATGGGGCATTATTGCCTGTTCCAGAACAACTTTTAAATCAAAACGGTCCTATTGTCGTGGAAACTAAAAATGAAAAGGCACTCGCAATTTACGCAATTCATCCAAGTAAGCCTGAATTTTTAAAGCCTACGAAAGTTTTACGTAATGATACATTTTAAAAAAGGTACTGTTATTCAGAAAAGGGTGTCACATCGTGGAAGTGATTAAATTACAGCATCCCCATAAGATGTCTAATATGCCACCAATGGTAATGGCATTAGGTTATTTTGATGGAATACATCTTGGTCATCAAAGAGTGATTAAAGAGGCAAAGCAAGAAGCAATGAAATTGGGACTAAAATGTGCTGTCATGACATTCGATCCTCATCCATCAGTAGTCTTAGGGAAAAGTCTAAAACATGTAAGATTCATTAGTCCACTAAATGAGAAAATTAGGCTTTTTGAGAAATTGGAAATTGATTACGTATTTATTGTTCATTTCACAACAGATTTTGCAAATCTATTGCCACAGGAATTTGTTGATCAATATATCATTGATTTAAATATAAAACATGTAGTCGCTGGTTTTGACTATTCTTATGGGAGAATGGGTAAAGGAACAATGGAAACATTACCCTTTCATTCTCGTAATAAATTCACCTATACCATTATCCCTAAGCTTGAAAAAGAGGGAGAAAAAATAAGCTCGACACTGATTCGCCAGTACATCTCCAATGGAAAAACAGAAGAACTCCCAAAACTTCTAGGAAGATATTATTGTACGGTCGGTGAAGTCGTTCATGGGGACAAAAGGGGAAGGACGATTGGTTTTCCAACAGCCAATATAGATATTTTTGATGACTATTTACTTCCTCCACTCGGTGTATATGCTGTCAGAATAGAAATTGCGGGACAATGGTTTGATGGGGTTTGCAATGTTGGGTATAAGCCAACATTTAATAAGGAAAATGGTGACAGTCCAACAGTCGAGGTTCATATATTTCAATTTAACCAAGAAATATATGGGGAAATTGTCAGAGTTGAATGGCATAAGTATATTCGATGTGAACAAAAATTTAATGGAATCGATGAACTGGTAGCACAAATTGAAAAAGATAAGAAAATTGCCATGGAATATCTCGAAAAAATAGTAATTGGCTGAAAAAATGACAGTTTGACTTGCTTTTTTTCGAAGAACGTTGTATTCTTATTAACGTATCAAATTGAACCTTTGCTTGGCAAGTCGATTCACCGACGCTTGCTCGGTAACAGGGGATTTGAAATTATCTTAGGAGGTGAATAGGATGGCAATCACTCAAGAGCGTAAAAATGAACTTATCAATGAGTTCAAAACTCATGAGAGCGATACTGGATCTGCAGAAGTTCAAATCGCTGTCCTTACAGAATCAATTAATAATCTTAATGAGCACTTACGTACTCATAAGAAAGACCACCACTCACGTCGCGGTCTATTAAAAATGGTAGGTAAACGTCGTAATCTTTTAACTTACTTACGTAACAAAGATGTACAACGCTACCGTGTTTTAATTAACAAGCTTGGATTACGTCGATAAGTCAAAGAAGCGGGATTTTTTCCCGCTTTTTTAGTGTTTAAAGAAAAATACATATACATAATGATTTGAACTGTTTAGTTATTGGTCATACTAATATTGGACATTGTACAGATAAAAATGTTTATATTTTTTTATATAAAATGCAAATACTTAGGGAAGTGAAAAATTCAGAATTTTTCGCTACCTTTTTTATGACGATAGAGAGGGGTAAAAATAATGGAACAAGAAAAACATATCTATTCCATAGATTGGGCTGGTAGACAACTCACTGTTGAACATGGACAACTTGCAAAACAAGCAAGTGGTGCTGTTTTAATTCGATATGGTGATACAGCTGTGTTGAGTACTGCTACAGCATCTAAGGAACCAAAAAATTTAGACTTCTTCCCATTAACTGTGAATTACGAGGAGCGTTTATATGCAGTTGGGAAAATACCTGGCGGGTTTATTAAAAGAGAGGGTCGCCCAAGTGAAAAGGCGATTTTAGCTAGCAGATTAATTGATCGTCCAATACGTCCTTTATTTGCGGATGGATTTCGTAATGATGTACAAGTTGTAAGTATTGTTATGAGTGTGGACCAAGATTGTTCATCTGAAATGGCTGCAATGTTTGGTTCTTCATTAGCACTAAGTGTATCTGATATCCCATTCGAAGGTCCTATTGCTGGGGTGATTGTAGGTAGAATTGATGGCCAATTTATTATCAATCCTACAGTAGCACAAATGGAAAATAGTGACATCCACTTATCGGTTGCAGGTACAAAGGATGCTATTAACATGGTAGAAGCTGGTGCAAATGAAGTGCCGGAAGAAGTTATGTTAGAAGCAATTATGTTTGGACATGAGGAAATTAAGCGTTTAATCGAATTCCAAGAAAAAATTATTGCCGAAGTTGGAAAAGACAAAAGAGAAATCGTTCTCTACGAAATAAATAAGGATATTGAAGCTACTGTTCGACAAATGTGTGAAGCAGAGCTTAACAACGCTATCCAAGTGCAAGAAAAACATGCACGTGAAGAAGCAATAAAAGTGGTAAAAAATGAGGTACTCGCTAAATATGAAGCTGAAGAGGCTGAAGCTGATACACTTAAGCAAGTAAAACAAGTATTGGACAAGCTTGTAAAAGCCGAGGTAAGACGTTTAATTACAGTTGAGAAAGTACGTCCTGATGGCCGTAAAGCTGATGAAATTCGTCCATTGTCCTCAGAAGTAGGGTTATTGCCTCGTACACATGGATCCGGGTTATTTACACGTGGTCAAACACAAGCATTAAGTGTTTGTACTCTAGGGGCTTTGGGAGATGTACAAATCTTAGATGGACTAGGACTTGAAGAGGAAAAACGCTTTATGCATCATTACAATTTCCCTCTATTCAGTGTGGGTGAAACAGGACCATCTAGAGGTCCAGGAAGACGTGAGATTGGACATGGTGCTTTAGGAGAAAGAGCTTTAGAACCTATTATTCCGGATGAAGCGGATTTCCCTTATACGATTAGACTAGTTTCTGAAGTATTAGAATCAAATGGATCAACTTCTCAAGCAAGTATATGTGCAAGTACTCTTGCAATGATGGATGCAGGTGTTCCTATTAAAGCACCAGTAGCAGGAATTGCGATGGGTCTTGTTAAATCAGGTGAACATTATACCGTTTTAACTGATATTCAAGGTATGGAAGACCACCTTGGGGATATGGATTTTAAAGTAGCAGGTACAGCAAAAGGTGTTACTGCTCTTCAAATGGATATTAAAATTGATGGTTTATCTCGAGCTATCTTAGAAGAAGCTCTTCAGCAAGCAAAAATTGGAAGAATGCAAATTCTACAATCCATGCTAGATACACTTTCTGCTCCAAAAACAGAGCTTTCAAGATATGCTCCAAAAATATTAACGATGACGATTAATCCTGATAAAATTCGTGATGTTATTGGACCAAGTGGAAAGCAAATTAATAAAATCATTGAAGAAACTGGCGTGAAAATTGATATCGAACAGGATGGTACAGTTTTCATTTCATCTACAAATGAAGAAATGAATCAAAAAGCGAAGAAAATTATCGAAGATATTGTCCGTGAAGTGGAAGTTGGACAAATGTATCTTGGAAAAGTAAAGCGAATTGAAAAGTTCGGTGCTTTTGTTGAAATCTTCGCTGGTAAAGATGGACTCGTTCATATCTCAGAATTAGCTGAAGAAAGAGTCGGAAAAGTAGAGGATGTCATTTCTATCGGGGACGAAATCCTTGTGAAAGTAACTGAAATTGATAAGCAAGGTCGAGTGAATTTATCTAGAAAAGCAGTTCTTAAAGAACAAAAGGAAAAAGAAGAACAGCAGTAAAACATAAATCCTTTAGATGGGATTATATAAAAAGGGTTTATAAGTAAGTCAGGGAATCCCTGACTTTTTCCCTTTTACATGAGTCAATTTCATCATTACTTAAACTAGTCATATCACAACAACATATAGTTGGAAGCGTCTTGTCCAACTATATGTTGTATCTTAATGGTGATAAATCGGTATTATGAAATTAATTTACATAATAAAATTTTTATTTTTTTCTCCAAAAAGGTTAGTAACACCTTTTTTCTTATCACAGTTTCGTTCTACCTTGTCCGCTCTCTTCATAAATTTTATGGAAGGAGGTTAGGTAGAATGAAACGATGGATTTATTTTGGAATGTTAATGGTTGTGGCTATAATGATGGTGAACAATCCATTGACGAATCAATATGTATTATCAATTAAAAAAGAGTCAATTCAGGTATCCAAAATAGATAATTCATTAAAGAATGAAATTTCCGCACGAGCAAAAGATTTTGAAATTCCGGCAAATAATGCCAAAATAGATAAGGTATGGAAAGCAATGCCTGGTTATAATGGCTTGAAAGTGAATATTGAAGAATCATATAAAAATATGGCCAAACAAAAAGTATTTGATGAGCAAAAGTTAGTTTTCGAACAATCTATCCCTAAAGTTCATTTAGAGGATTTACCACCTTCACCCATTTATAGAGGACATCCAGATAAACCAATGGTGGGCTTTATCGTTAATGTTGCTTGGGGTAACGAATATTTATCTTCAATGTTAGAAACCTTAAAAAAATATAATATTAATGTTACTTTTTTCCTTGAGGGAAGATGGGTTCAGAAAAATCCAGATTTAGCACAAATGATTGTATCAGCAGGCCATGAGATTGGAAATCATTCATTTTCACATCCAGATATGAAAATGCTTTCCGGGTCTAGAACAAGAGAAGAAATAACACAAACGAATAAAGTGATAAAAGCAACCACAGGAGTGATGCCTAAATGGTTCGGTCCGCCGAGTGGTAGCTTTAAAGATGAAACGGTTAAAATTGCAGCCGAATCAGGAATGGGTACAATTCTGTGGAGTGTAGATACGATTGATTGGCAAAAGCCGCCAGTAAATGTATTGTTAAATCGAGTTATGGGAAAGGTTCACAATGGTGCTTTCATCTTAATGCATCCTACTGATTCCACAGCAAAATCTCTTGACGATCTAATAAAAGGGCTTAAAGAAAAGAACCTACAAATAGGAACGGTTTCAGAAGTTTTAGATGAAAAAAGAATCATGAAAAATAATTTAATTTTAGGAGAAGATAAAAATAAAAGTAATCGCTAATGGAGGACTTGAATTTTTATTTATCCATGAACAGGAGGAATCTAGTTGATCAAAAAATACACATGCCAAAACGGAGTAAGAGTTGTACTTGAGAATATTCCAACAGTTCGATCAGTTGCAATAGGTGTTTGGATTGGTACAGGTTCTAGAAATGAAAATCCAGAGAACAATGGAATTTCACATTTTTTAGAGCATATGTTTTTCAAAGGTACAAAAACAAGAACGGCTAGAGAAATAGCTGAATCATTTGATAGTATTGGCGGACAAGTAAATGCATTTACTTCTAAGGAATATACTTGTTATTATGCAAAAGTATTAGACACACACGCTGATTTTGCTTTAGAAGTTTTATCGGATATGTTTTTTAATTCTACTTTTGATGAAGAAGAGTTAAAAAAAGAAAAAAATGTAGTTTATGAAGAAATAAAAATGTACGAAGATACGCCAGATGATATTGTACATGATTTATTAAGTAAAGCTGTATATGAAAAGCATCCACTTGGATATCCTATCTTAGGTACAGAAGAAACATTAGCTACTTTTACTGGTGAAACTCTAAAGAATTATATGCATGAATTATACACACCGGAAAATGTCGTTATTTCAATAGCGGGTAATGTCACAGATCTGTTTATAAAAGAGGTTGAAAGATACTTTGGTACATATCAAGCTGGTACATCAACACTTATAGAAAACATTCCGACCTTTCATTCTAATCGGATTACTCGTAAAAAAGAGACGGAGCAAGCACATCTTTGTTTAGGGTTTGAAGGGCTTAAAGTTGGTCACGAAGACATTTATAGCTTAATCATCCTAAATAACGTTCTTGGTGGAAGTATGAGTAGCAGATTGTTTCAAGAAGTTCGTGAACAAAGAGGCTTAGCTTACTCTGTTTTCTCCTATCACTCCTCTTATCAAGACAGTGGTATTTTAACGATTTACGGAGGAACTGGGGCAAAGCAACTTGATTTATTGTTTGAGACGATCCGAGATACTCTTGATAAGTTTAAAAAAGAAGGCTTGACCGAAAAGGAACTTATCAACTGTAAAGAGCAGCTTAAAGGTAGTTTAATGTTAAGTCTTGAGAGTACGAATAGTCGTATGAGTAGAAATGGTAAAAACGAATTATTATTAAAACGTCACCGTTCATTGGATGAAATTGTTGATCAAATCGACCAAGTGACTAAGGAGAGCGTCGATCGCTTAGCTAATACAACTTTTACTGATCAGTATTCTGTCTCATTAATTAGCCCAGAGGGAGAATTACCAAGCAGCTTAAAG